>JAPLFG010000001.1:0-300000 GCA_026390795.1 Ignavibacteriales bacterium | reverse complement strand
GTAGGTGTTGCACATAATTACATTGAACTTGCGAAAGAGATGATCAAGAGCCATAATCCAGAAGATGTAGTTGCTGCTTTGATCAAATATACTTATCAAAATGAATTGGAAGAAGGGAATTACGCAAAGATTCACGATCTGTTTGAAGGAAGAAGATCTTTTGATAAAAGAGACGACAGACCGATGGGAAGAAAAGAATATTCCCGCGATGGAGAGAGATCAAGAGGTAAAAGAGAGTTTTCATCACGCGGTGAAAGATCCGAACGCCCGAGCAGATTTGATAAGAGCGATAGATCGGAACGAGGCGAGAGATCTGAAGCAAGAGGAAGATTTGACAGCGACAAAGGAAAAGCGCGTATGTTTTTTGCTCGCGGAAAAAAAGATGATCTGAATGCTAAAGAATTATTGACAATGCTCAAAAAGAAAGCAAATATTGATCCTTCTAAAGTTACCGGAATTCAGATCTCCGATGCATTTTCTTTCTTTAATGTACCGCCAAAAGAAGCCGATATTATTTTGGAAAAACTTAACCGAGACGGCGATAAGAGACCAATAGTTGAACGGGCAAAAGGAAAGTAGAAAAATTAATGTTTATTCAAATGCTATTAGATAAACAAAAATCCATCTTCTAAAGGAAGTTGAGTTTTTATTTTTTATGGAAGCATTGATTCACTTTTATAAAAAAACTTACTAATGACATGACACTAGTAAAGGACTAATTACAATCTTCGAACAGAAGATAAAAAACAAAATAGCCACAATGTGGGAATAATAGGATGGAAGTAATGAAAACATTTTCAGAAATATACTTACCTGCAGAAGAACAATTGATTAACCAGATTTTCAGAATGATTCATGATATTATACAACAAGATAAGAAAATTCCATATCTCAGTTCAGATAAGGATCAGAAGGAAGAATATCTCGAGTATTTTATTGTTACCGATGCATTGATTTCTTTTAACAGAAGAGGCGGTAACAAGAAAAATAATAAAGTTACCGGCGCACAATTAAGGGATGCTATTCGATATGCTCTAAGAACAAATGATGAATTGACAAGACAAGGATTCAATAAAATGTACGGTACGGCGATCGGTGTATCACTTTATTCCTTTGTTAACCTGTTAATAGACGAGATTACAAAGCGCAAAATAGTTGGACATGAAATATCTCACAATTCTTTTGGCAGAGGATTAATATCAAAAATAGAACAGCAAAAAGAATTTGTGTGGTTCAAGTATAATGATGATCATAAAATGCTCTCGATGGATCACTTCACCCTCGATTCTGCTGATCAGCAGAAATTGAAAAGTATTTTGGCTGGTGCGTAATTTTTAACAAAAATATTTATTGAATACAAACAGCAAGAATCAATTTATTAATCATGGAAGATGTGCAACATCAAGTTGTATCAAAACATGATTGTTAAAAGAATATCATTAATGATTTTTCGAATTTTATTTATGCTTTCGAAATTTGATTCCATCAATCATTTTTATAAATTTGCGCTCACAAAAATTGAACTAGAAACGCTAAGCGATTTCAAGTTGGAATAAAAAATACCAACTATTGCTTGTCGTTGATGTGTAAAATAAGCTGAAAACAAATGCCGAAGTGGCGGAATTGGTAGACGCGCTGGACTCAAAATCCAGTGAGGCTTAAACCTCGTGCCGGTTCGAGTCCGGCCTCCGGTACATAAAAGGTTGATTCTAAAACGGAATCAGCCTTTTTTTGTGTCATCACACCGAGAACATTTAGTCTGCTTTCCATTGAATTGTAATCACATCTATGTATCCAGAGTATACCAGAATTGTTAGATCAATAAAGTATACGCATTAAGATTTCTAATCCCTTTTTCATCCTTTGGATCTATATACTTATAGTCCATCCAGATTTATATTCAATACGAAGTTTTATTAAAGGAGTATATATGAATAAAAAAATAAATAGACCATTGTTATTTGAATCTAAGTGGTCAACAAAGTTCTGGTTACTTCCCGACACGTTAGAAACCGGATATTTCATATTTCAGAGATCTGAAAGTTCTTATAAAGATTTGGGCAAGTTTGCCCAGGATGTTTCAGAGCTGATAAATGAACATGTTTGCAGTATTATTAATTTCAGCAACCTTGAATTCATTGAGATAGCGAATGGATACATGTCCCTTGAAGAATTAAGACGGACGAATGAACTTTGGAATTTGATGAATAAACGTAGACTTGAAGCTGGAAATGAAAAAATCAATCAGCCAATTGAAAATAAAGGTAGTAAAAGAGAGAGAACTTTTGAACCAATGTATGCCGACTAAAGATACAGATACATCAGAAATATTCTTAAAAATAATTAGAGCATCGCGCGGGTACCGGAGCGTCAGTATGTATAAATAAGTTAGATGTATTAAAAGTCAGATCTAATAAAAACAATAAAAATACCGCCTTCAACCGGCGATGCTCAAAATATCTTCCACAATAAATCCCTCCTAATCCATCCCTTATAGCCGGGGGATGGATTTTTTTTAATGGCTGAAATGAGATACTGAATTTATACTACTGTGCGACAATATTTACCAATTGCTGGTTATTTTTTACAAACCATGCTCAATTCATTTATTTTTTCAATTAGATTTAATTATTTGAGCACTAATTTCTAATTATGTAATTTTACACTGAAATTACTTTAAAGAAAATATGGACAATTCTGATAACATGAGTGACAATAAAATTGAACCCGTAAAATCCAAAAATTTTATTTACGAGATTATTGATGAAGATTTGAAATCTAATAAGTGGGGCGGGAATGTACACACTCGTTTTCCACCGGAACCGAACGGTTATCTTCATATCGGTCATGCTAAATCGATCTGCTTGAATTACGGAATTGCACGTGATTACAACGGTAAATTCAATCTTAGATTTGATGACACAAACCCGGAAAAAGAAGAACAGGAATATGTTGACTCAATTATAGAAGATGTAAAATGGCTTGGCGGTAATTTTGAAGATAGAATTCTTTTCGCATCCGATTATTTTGAGCAGATGTATAAATGGGCAGTTGAATTAATCAAGAAAGGGAAGGCGTATGTTGATGATCTTAATGCGGATGAAATTCGCTCTTCAAGAGGAAATTTGACAGAACCTGGTAAAGAGTCTCCTTACCGGAATAGAAGCATTGAAGAGAATCTTGATCTCTTTGAAAAGATGCGTAAAGGGGAATTTCCTAACGGTTCTAAAACGTTACGTGCAAAAATTGATATGTCTTCACCAAACTTCAATATGCGCGATCCAATCATGTACCGCATTGTTCATGATGAACATCATCGCCAGGGGAACAAATGGTGTATTTATCCGACATATGATTGGGCGCATGGTCTCGAAGATTCGATCGAAGGAATAACCCACTCTATATGTACACTGGAATTTGAAAACCATAGACCGCTTTACGATTGGTTTCTGAATGAACTTGGAATTCATCATCCTCAACAGATTGAGTTCGCACGGCTCAATCTAAGCTATACAGTTATGAGTAAAAGAAAACTTTTACAGTTGGTCAAAGAAAAATATGTTGACGACTGGGACGATCCGCGAATGCCTACAGTAAGCGGTTTCAGACGAAGAGGTTATACTCCCGAATCAATCAGAAATTTTGCAGAGATAGTAGGAGTCGCCAAGCGGGATGCGCTTACAGACATTGCTCTTCTTGAATACGCGATAAGGGATGATTTGAATAAACACGCTCAACGCGCAATGGCTGTTCTACGACCACTAAAAGTGGTTATCACAAATTACGTTGGGGATGAAGATCTTGAAGGGATTAATAATCCGGAAGATCAGTCAATGGGAACGCGAAAGATTCCTTTCACTAATGAAATTTATATTGAGCAGACAGACTTTATGGAAAATCCGCCTAAAGGTTTTCATCGTTTAATACCGGGCGGTGAAGTTCGTTTACGTTACGCTTACATTATTAAATGCGAAGAGGTTATTAAGAATGATAAAGGTGAAATTGTTGAACTTCGCTGTACTTATGATGTAGAAACGAGAAGCGGAACCGGAACCAGTAAAAAGAAAGTGAAGGGAACAATTCATTGGATTTCCGCAAAGCACGCAGTTAAAGCAGAAATTCGTTTATATGATCGCCTTTTTACTGTTGAAGCCCCGGACGCTGATAAAGAAAAAGGGTTTCTAGAATTTCTTAATCCAAACTCATTGGAAATTTTGCAGGATGCGTTTATTGAACCGTTTTTAAAAGAATCAAAACCCGGAAGCAGAATTCAATTTGAACGTCATGGATATTTTTGCGTTGATACAAAATTCACTACAAATGAAAAACTGGTATTTAACAGAACAGTTACATTGAAAGATAGCTGGACTAAATCGAATTAATAAAAGATACGAACATTGTTTCGTATCATATTTTATAATAGGATTAAAATATTATGCTTAATAAATCATTAGGGAATATAACTTCTGCTAATGTCAAAGAAATTATTAATTCGGATATTGAACTGAATCCTGAAACTATTGAAGAACTTGACACAATAGCTCAACTTATATCTGACTTACAATTAACACGAGATGCTTTACGCGAAAGTGAAGAGAAATACAGATTATTATTTTCAAATGTTCCGCTTGGTATCTTACATTTTGATTCATTCGGAAAGATCACAACATGCAATGATAATTTCATTTCAATTGTTGATTTAGCTAAGGATAAGATAATTGGTGAGCAATTAATTGATGTAATTGATAGCCATCTTGTTACCGCAATTGAAAATGCTCTTGCAGGAACTGTTGGACATTATGAGGGCGATATTGTCTCAAAAATTTCCGGAAAAATAACTCCTGTACGCGTAAATTTTGCACCGATTATTTTAGAAGGCGGAGTTATAAACGGTGGAGTGGGCTTATTTGAAGATATTACGGAACGTAAGCAGATTGAAAGAATATTTTTTCACGATATTATAAACACCGCCGGTAATCTTAACAATTTTATTGAACTGATTGACCCGGAAAGCATTAAGAATCCGGAGACAAAACAATATTTAGAGATAGTAGCCAGTATTTCAAACCGGATTGTTGATGAGATACGGACTCATAAACACTTACTTACATCTGATAAAAGCCAAACCAAACTAAGAATCACTGAGATCGGATCTTTAGATTTTTTCGAATCCATCTGCAATTATTTTAACCGTGCTGATTTATTAAGTTCAAAAACAATAAGCATTTTTCCGGAAAGTGAAAATGTTTATTTTGAAAGCGATGAAACGGTTCTCGGAAGAGTTCTAAATAATATGTTAAAGAATGCTATCGAAGCCTCGAATGAAAATGATACGATTAATCTTTACTGCGGTTTGAAGAATGGTATGGTAACATTCAGTATTCATAACTCCACACATATCCCGCAAAATATTCAATTGCATCTATTTAACCGTTCAGTATCAACAAAAGGAGCCGGACGTGGGTTGGGGCTATACAGCATGAAATATTTAACCGAAACGTATTTGAAAGGTACAATCGCTTTTAACTCTTCAGAAGCAGAAGGCACTACATTTACTGCAAGTTATCCATTAAAAATTAAGAATGATTCTTAGTCTATTTTAATTCTCTCCAATGCTTTGTGAATCCTCATGATTGTTTCATCTTTTCCAAGAATAACAACAATATCAAATACACCGGGACCGGTACTCATTCCAGACACAGCCAGACGCAGAGGATGAATTAATTTTCCTTTACCAACATTTAACTCTTCAGAAACTTTCTGAAGCGCGTTTTCAAAATCTTCTTTAACTGGATTGACAAGCGTACTGAACTCATCTAATAGCCTTTTAAGTTGAGCAGGCGTTTCTTGCTTCCAGTTTTTTTGAACGGCAGTTTCTTCGAATTCTTTTGGCGGTTCAAAGAAGTAGGGCGATTTGGCAAGATATTCCTTAACAAATGAAACCCGTTCTTTCATTGCAACAATGACCGAAACCAAGAAAGAATCTGTGTAATTGAAAGTTGAGAATTGAGAATTGTTAATTTCTTGCTTTAGTAAAATAAGAAGTTCTTCATTAGATTTTTTACGAAGATGTTCAGCATTTAGCCAATTTAATTTTTCGAGATCGAAGACTGCGCCAGCTTTGTTGACTCTTTCGAGCGTAAATTTTTCTATTAAATCTGCCATATAATAAAATTCTTGGTCATCGCCGGCATTCCATCCGAGTAATGCTACAAAATTAACGAGCGCTTCATTTAGAAATCCTTTTTTACGGTAATCTTCAACTGCTACATCGCCTTGTCTCTTACTCAGTTTTGAACGGTCCGGATTTAACAATAGCGGAAGATGTGCGAATATAGGTCGTTCCCACTTAAATGCATCATAAAGCAAAACATGTTTAGGTGTGGAGGAAAGCCATTCTTCGCCTCTTATAACATGACTAATCTGCATTAAGTGATCATCAATTACATTGGCAAGATGGTATGTTGGATATCCATCGCTCTTAATTAAAACCTGGTCGTCAACATGATTGCTTTCAAATTCGACCTTCCCGCGGACTATATCATCAAAAATTATTTTATGATTCGGTTCTACATTTAGTCTAATTACAAAGGGCTCTTTATTTGCGAGTCTATCTTCAATATCCTTTTTACTTAGAGTAAGACAGTGTTTATCATATTTTGCCTGGGGCAGTTTTTGTTTCTGTTGTTCTTCTTTTAGAATCTCGAGTCTTTGGGGAGAACAAAAACAATAATAAGCATTCCCACTCGATATCAGTTCTTGAACATATGTTTGGTACATATCAAGTCTCTGCGATTGCATGTAAGGACCGTAAGACCCGCCGACAACCGGACCTTCATCATATTCAAGCCCACACCATTTAAGAGCATCAATCAAATTTTCAACTGCTCCTTCAACAAAACGGTTTCGATCTGTATCTTCGATTCTTAGAATAAACTTACCATTATTTTTACGGGCAAAAAGATAGTTGTATAAAGCTGTACGTAATCCGCCGACATGAAGATAACCTGTAGGACTTGGAGCGAAGCGAACACGAATATTTTCCAAAAATATCTCCGAATGAATTTAGAACTGTGGCAAATATAAGAAAACTTGTTTTTGGATTCTGCAACATTAAAAAGTCCCGCCGAAACGGGACTTTTTTTAATTAAATAATTAGGTATGAATGATTCAATTTATGCTAAAGTCTGGGTATAATATTTAACTTTTTCAATAAATTCTTTGGAATCAATTGGTTTAGGAATATAATCCGTAGCACCAACCTCCAGGCATTTTTCTCGGTCACCTTTCATAGCAAAAGCAGTTAACGCAATTATTGGAACATCGCGATACTCTAATAACTCTCTAATCTTTTCAGTTGCTTCAAATCCATTCATTACGGGCATCTGCATATCCATCAGAATAAGATCAAATTTTTCTTCTCTTGCCATTCTTACAGCGTCCTCGCCGTTCTCAACAACTACAATGTTTTCAAAACTATTTTTCTTTAAGAGTCTTGTAACAATTATCTGCGAGTGCTTGTAATCTTCGGCAAGTAAAATTTTAATTACATTATCTTTCGCCATTACTTCTTCTTGAGGCGGGGGAGTTTCGTAACGGTTAATCATTGCGCTGATTGTGTCTGCAAGGTCCTCAATGTTGGTTGATCTTTTATCCAAAAGTTCTTCGAACAATCCTTCTATTTTGAAAAGATCTTCCTTGTAATTCTCTTTACCCGTATATATAATTATCGGCAGGTTGGCAAACTTTTTCTCCGACTTAATCATCTTAATCAATTCAAAACCGTTAGGGTAAGGCATATCAAGGTCAACAATTGCAAGATCAATGTCTTGATCTTTTATTGAATCCATAACATTAGCAGAAATATTTTCTGCAACCGCGATGAAACCAACGGATTCAATTGCCTGCTTTACTAAATTTAGTGTCGGAAGGTCATCATCCACACATAATATTTTTGAATTTTTTCTGAGTCTGTAATTTGTGAGTACTTCAACTAGATAATTGTAATTTATCGGTTTGATAAAATATTCAACGGCTCCCATCATAAATGCTTTTTGCTGTTCCGGTTCAACAGAACAAACAATCACAGGAGTATTCTTTACATTATGATGCTCATGAATTTTCTTAAGCAGTTCGAGACCATTAAGATTCGGCAATTCAATATCTAAAATAATTGCGAGCAACTGTTCGTTATTTATCAAATTGAAAGCTTGCTCTTCCGTGCTCACGATTATGGGATCGTATCCCCATTTAGTCAAATAATTATTGAGCAACTTAGAAGTTGCGTAGTCATCCTCTATTACAAGCACACGATTTTTAGAAGTTGGTTTTGGTAATTGTGCGATACTATTTTCTAAATTCGACATCATTTCTCCACTTATAGTGAATGTAAAAGAATTACCTTTTCCAGCAGTACTCGAAGCAGAAATTTCTCCGCCTAAGTATTCAATATATTTTTTGACTAAAGTAAAACTTAGTCCGGTGATGGAAGAGTTCTTAAAATCTTCTACTTTTGATAGAACAAAAGGTTCAAAAATATTTTCAATTACTTCGCTGCTAAAAGCTTTACCAGAATCATAAATCAGAAACTGTATCTTTCCATCACTTGTAACAGAAACATTTATAACAATTTCACCGTGCAATGTTAATGTCGTCGAGACAAACAAAAGAGTACTAATAACATACCGCAGCTTTTGATCATCTAAACTAATCGGATTGCCAAGTTTATTATCGAGAGAAACGACAAATTTTATATCCCTATCACCGATCCGACTCTGGAATATATTTATTATTTCATTTATATAAGACCTTAATTCAACTTTTTTTAGATTTTTTGTAATGCTTTTCAACTCGATCTTCGAGAGTTCGCTCAAATCATTAATATTAAGCAATACATTTTGTGCATTCTTTTTAATACTTGAGATATACTCTATTTGTGAAGAAGTTAAATTTTGGTTCGCGAGGATCGAAGTAAATCCTATAATGGAATTGGAGCCGGATTTGAGTTCATTTGATGTCTCAGCTACAATTTTTGAAAGAGAATCATGATGATTCCGGGATCCATTTTGTCTTTCTTTCCAGATTATTAAGACGGAAGAAATTAAACGTAATATTTTTTCAATCGTGTCGATTTCGTTTTGCGAAGTTGCCGATTTCCATGCAATTTTTACCATCATTTTTGAATTTGCCGATAGATCAAGCAAAAGGCAGGCTTCAAAAAGCATGTTTTCAGAAATTTGAATTGTGCATTTTGTATCAAAATTCAGTGAGGGTTTGCTTTGCGGGATTATAAGACTACAAGTTTCACATTTGAAGAGGGAACCCTTAAGGTGTGCACCTTTTACATTATGAGACTTTCCAATTACCTCAAATGAACTTACTTCATTAAGATTAAAGAGAACTACCGCATTCAAATCAAATTGCTTTGTTAGGAAATTACAAATCTCATCGGGTAAAAATTCATCTCCGCGCCTAGCGTATTCATACAATTCATTTATTCTATCTAAAAGTTCAAGAGTACTTTCAATCAATCGGATTCTCTGTTTGTCAATTTTATTTTATTGGTCATGAAAATAACCATTTTAATCAAGAGTTGAAACTAGCAGAGAGTATTTTAGACTCTCTGCCGGTAAATTAGGGATACAGATCACAAATTATCTAAGAAATAGTTAGTGATCTTTGTATGAAGCTGTAAAGCATCTTTTCCGCCAACCCCGTGCGGCTGTCCTACGTAAGGGTAATAATCGAGCGGTTTATTTAATTCAGAACATTTTTTAGCGAAGGAAAGTGTATTCTGCCATACAACAGTAGGATCGCTTGTGCCATGTACTAATAATAATTTTCCTTTCAGGTTATCAACATAATTCAATAAACTTGCTTCTTTATATCCCTCCGGATTTGATTGAGGAGTATCCATGTATCGTTCACCGTACATAACTTCATAAAATTTCCAATCTATTACCGCGCCACCGCATGCACCAACTTTAAATGTATTATTTGTTCTCAACATTAATGATGTTGTCATGAATCCGCCGTAACTCCAGCCGTAAACTCCAAAGCGGTTAGGGTCAACGTAGGGGAGTGATTTTAAATAATTTGCACCAGCCATTTGGTCTTTAACTTCCACTGTTCCAAGATGACGGAATGTCGCCTGTTCAAACTCGAGTCCTCTATTTGCAGAGCCGCGATTATCTAAAGTAAATACAATGTAACCTTTTTGTGCCATCATATAGAACCAGAGGAAGTATCTTCCAGTCCCGAAACTATTTGTAATTTCTTGATCATGGGGTCCACCGTAAACGTAAACTATTACAGGATATTTTTTTGTTTGATCGAAATTCGGTGGCGTAATCGTTCTGCAGAATAATTCTATCCCTTCTTCATTTTTTATGCTGAATATTTTTGTCTCACCAAGTTTATAATCTTTGAGTGGGTTATCCGCTGTCAATAGATTCTTTATAACTATTCCTTTTTTATCAATTAGATTAATCACGCGTGGGGTAGTAGCATTTGTGTATGAATCAATAAAATATTCAGAACTTATACTTGGTAATATATTATGCATTCCGCTTTCTTTTGTGAGGCGATCCATTTTGCCGTTTTCGAGATTAACGCGGTAGTAATTGCGCTCCAGTGGAGATTCTTTTGTTGAAGAGATGAAAATATTTTTACCGGATTTATCAAAACCGTTTAATGAAAGAACTACCCACTTGCCGTCTGTTACTTGCCGGATTAAATTTCCTTCAATATCATAAAGGTAAAGATGGTTATAACCATTTCTCTGTGATTGAAACAAAAATTTATCGTTTGAGTTTGGTAAAAAAGTTAAAGGCGTTAACGGTTCAACGTATTTATCATTCTTTTCTTCGAATAAAACTTTTATTTGGTTCCCGGTTGAGACATCATATTTCACTAACCGCATATTATTCTGATCTCTATTAAGATGAGCAATGAAAAAATATTTTTCATCTGGCGACCAGGTCAACGATGTTAAATATTGATCAAGCGGCTCTCCGGTGTTCAGCCAGACTGTTTTGCCTGTCTTAATTTCGTATATCCCAACTTTAACTTGATGACTCGTTTGACCGGTCATTGGATATTTGATATT
This sequence comes from Ignavibacteriales bacterium, assembly GCA_026390795.1. Classification (NCBI taxonomy): domain Bacteria; kingdom Pseudomonadati; phylum Ignavibacteriota; class Ignavibacteria; order Ignavibacteriales; species Ignavibacteriales bacterium. Next base: position 288,893 of record JAPLFG010000001.1, on the reverse strand, counting down.
CCTTAAATGTGCCGGGGTAGTGGTAAGATCAACCAAAGGGTAATCCGTTACCATTGTCTGATCCATGTGGTAGAATGCAATAAAATTACTATTTGGCGACCAGAATATTCCTCCATTGATGCCGAACTCATCACGATGAACAGATTGTCCATTGACAATGTTGGAATCCTTATCGAATGTAATTTGAATCTTCTTTTCTTCGTCAAGACTTAGAAATAAATTGTTTTGATAGGTATATGCTACAAATTTTTTGTTAGGGGAAACATTAAGATTTTCAGCTTCGTCTTTTATGCTATTAATTTTAGAAAGCTTTTTATATTTCGTATTAAACGAATAATAAGTTTTCCCATTCCAGAAATTAAATTCATCTGATGAGGTCCAGTTCAACGCCGGGAATGTATTGATAGATTTTTCATTCTGAGATGCAAACAATGAATTCAAATCACTCAGCTTCATTAAAGTATCAATCTTTGCATTCTTTGGGGATGTTAATAAAATTGCTGCTTTAGTACCGGATCCATCAGTCCATGTAATGTTATCTGTATTTGGAACCCAGTTCAATTGACGCAAATTAGCAGGTGCTAATTTAAAACCATTTAGTACAACATCTTCAACCGTAAAAAGTTTTTCTTGCGGAATAATTTGCGATATAAAAACAAATAATAATAACAGCATCAATCTAAATCGTTTCATTTGTCATTCTCCATAAGTGATTTGATTCGTTCCTATTTAAAATAAAAAAGGGCAGCTAACTGCCCCTTAATTTTTAAGCAACAATTTATTTTTTAGGAGTATTTTCGTTTGGTGATGCTCTATGCACTAAAATGGTATCAATGAGTTTGTATTCTTTTGCTTCTTCTGCCGAAAGATAATAATCACGGTCGCAATCGGATGCAATTTGTTCGTAAGTCTTCCCGGTATTTTCGACAAGAATGTTATAAAGAGTTGTTCTTGTTTTTACCATCTCTTTGGCATGAATCTCAATATCGGTTGTTTGTCCTTGTAAACCTCCAACCCAAGGTTGATGGATCATTATCTTAGCATTTGGAAGAGCAGATCGTTTGCCGGCTTCTCCGCCAGCAAGAAGTACTGCACCCATACTTGCTGCAAGACCAACACAAATTGTTGAAACTTTAGAACGGACGTATTTCATTGTATCATATATAGCAAGTCCGGCGGAAACACTTCCTCCCGGTGAATTCAGATAAAGATTAATATCTTTTTCTGAATCTTCTGCCTCAAGAAAAAGTAATTGTGCAATTGTTAAACTGGCAACATGGTCGTCTATTGCTGTACCAAGAAAAATGATTCTCTCTCTAAGCAATCGCGAAAAAATATCCATACCGCGTTCACCGCGACCGGTTTGTTCAATAACATAGGGAACAAGCTGATTGTAAATTTCGAACTTTTTAATCAATTGAGATTCAGTGAGAATATCATGCTTCATTTGATTTTTCCTTTTTCTCTTTTATTTTTTCTTCAGCGTCAATCTCTTTAATCTTTGCAGATTCTTTTAAGAATTTGATAACTTTTTCTTCCAATAACATTTCGGTACGGTTGGTGTCTTTGTAGTACTTAACCAGTTTAGCTACCGAAATTCCAGTTGATTCAGCTTCTGTTTTTGCAAGTTCCTCTAATTCGGAATCTTCTACTTTGATTTTTTCAATTTCAGCGAGGTTTTCAAGAATGATTTGCCATTTAGCATTCCATTCGGCTCTCGGTTTATAATATTCTGAAACTGCTTTTTCGTCAAAATTTGGATTCTTATATCGCTTTGCATTTTCTTTCTCTAGTTCTACCATACGTTTGTGAACAGAACTTACATAACCGGATGGGGGAGTGAACTCATTATTTTTCACTACTTCGCCGAGTAAATTATTTGTTAACATCTCTTCAGATTGCTTCGTGTAATAATCTTCAATATTCTTTTTCAAGAATGAATGAAGTTCTTCTGAAGTCGCAGCTTTATCTTTAGTTATCTTCTTAATAACTTCTTCGGTTAGTTCAGGCAGTACAAATTTTTCAATTTTTGAAAGTTCTGCTACATAATTGAATTCTTCTTTGTGAAGATCTTCGCCGTGATAATGTTCATCAACAAAAGTAAAATTGAAAGACTGGCCAACTTTTTTACCTTGTGCATTTTCCTTTATCTGAAGATTTACTTTTTCATCACTCAAATCAATTAAAATATTTTCACTTCTGGAACCAACCATTGGCAAACCTTCCGTATCGATCCGCTGCAGATTGGCAGTAATTCTATAATTTTTATTTTCAACTATTTCAGCCGGTTCAAACTTTATTAATGGTTTTAATAGGAAATCGATTTCTCGTTCAACTTCCTCATCTTTAACTACAAAAATTGGTTTTTCAACTTCCAATCCCTTGTAATTTTTCAGTTCGAGCTTCGGTTTAATTTCATACTTAACTTTAAAAAAGAGTTTTGTGCCGGGTACAAAATCGATGTCCATCATTTGAGGAGTACTAATCGGTTTTAATTCTTTTTGATCAACCACGTCCCAAAACTTTTTATTAGCAATTTTTTCACTTGCTTTAAATTCAATCGCTTCGCCGTAGAATTTTTTAATCATTCCCATCGGGGCTTTTCCTTTTCTAAAGCCATCAATGGTGATTGTTTTCCTCTCTTCTTTGTATGCGTCTTCAATTTCATGAAGAATTTCATCATAATTCAGATTCACTTCAACTTCTTGTTGAGAATCTGTAAGCTGATTTACTTTTATTTCCAAAAATGCCTCTATAATAATTTGTTAAATAAAGTTAGTGCGAGACGGGGGACTCGAACCCCCACATCTCTCGATACTAGATCCTAAGTCTAGCGCGTCTGCCAATTCCGCCAGTCTCGCATGTGTTTTGCAAATGGCTTGCAAAATTAGTCAAATGATTAGAGAAAACAAAAAAATAGGAAATCAAATTGAATAATTGATAAAACAATAAAAGGAAAAGGAGAATTTCTTATATTCTATTTCAAAAAACAGCATCTTATATGGAAAACCTAATAGGCAAGTCAATTGACAATTACAAAGTAGTTTCTGTGCTCGGTAAAGGTGGCATGGGAATTATTTATAAAGCGTACGATACCAAGTTAGATCGCTATGTAGCTATTAAGATGCTAAACTCACAAGTGAATGATAAAGAACGTTTCATTGAGCGTTTCAAACGAGAAGCTAAGAATCAAGCAAAATTATCGCATCCTAACATAGTTACGGTTTACGGATTTATTGAATACTCTGACCTACTTGGTATTGTTATGGAGTATGTTGAAGGAGAAAGTTTAGAAAAAGTAATTGAACGTCAGGGCAGATTTAATCTTTACGATGTAATTTATATAATAAAACAACTTCTTCTTGGAATCGGATACGCGCATTCAAAAGGTTTTGTCCATAGGGATATCAAACCATCTAATATTATCTTAAACAAAGAAGGCATTACCAAAATAATGGATTTTGGAATTTCGAAATCTTTGTTTGATAATAGTATGACGAAAACCGGATCTAAAATTGGTACTGTATATTATATGAGTCCGGAGCAAATCCGGAGTGAAGAAGTGACGAACCGCAGCGATATTTATTCAATAGGATGTACTGCGTATGAGATGATTGTAGGAGAACCTCCTTTTGATTTTCAAAGTGAGTATGAAGTTATGGATGCTCATTTGAAAAAAAACCCGCCACGTATTACAGATAAGATGGCAGGCATACCGGAAAGTGTCAATAAAATACTCTTGAAAGCATTAGAAAAAAATCCACTAAACCGGTACAATACTTGCGAAGAAATGTTTGCGGATGTTCAAGAACTTGATAATCAAGTTGCAAAATTAACGAGTTATTTTAAGCGAAATGAACCCAGATCTAAGAAGTATAAGATCTTTGCAGTTTCAGCTTTTGTAGGCTTTACTATTGTATTAATTGGATTATCTTATTTTGTATATCACCAAGTAAATAGTTTAATTACTTCAAATGAACTTGATAAGTTCAGAAAATACAGTATACAGCAATTGTTTGCCTCTGATGAATCAAAACACAAATTAAGCGAAATAACAAAAGTAGAATCCGGCATCCTCCGAAATTTAAACTCTATCTATGTTGTTGGAGATAAGTTTGCAGCTGCTGTCGGTGACTCGGGGCTAGTCCTTTCATCTGTTGATGGCGGAAACACTTGGACTAGAAATAATCTCGACAGCACAAAGACACTCAGTGATATTTACATCTTCCCAAGCGGCAAAACTTTGATTGTTGGTGATTCTTCCTCACTTTATTACAGTACCCACTTTATCGATTCACTTCGCTCGATTCCTTTAATTAAAGGTTTTACATTATTCAAAATAAAATTTATTGATGATTATACCGGGTTTATAACTGGGAATAAAGGTTTGATACTTAAAACAGTTAATGGTGGCAGTAGTTGGTTTAAAGTAAACACAAATACTGATGAAGTAATTTTCGATTTGTCATTTTTTAATTCCCGGAAGGGTATTGCGGTTGGTTGGAATGGAGTAATATTAAATACAAATAACGGCGGTGAAAGCTGGACTAAATCCACTGAACCAATTACTGATAACTATTTAAAATCTATTGATTTGATTAAAGATGGTTATGGTTTAATTGTAGGTGGCGATGGAACAGTTTTAAGAACTGTCAATTTTGGCAAAGATTGGGAAAAGAATAAATTAAATTCTGCCGGCGGATTCCAAAAAGTTAAATTTATTACTGATAACAATTCAATAATTATTGGAAGCCGCGGAACAATATTGATCTCAAAGAATAAAGGTGAAAGTTGGGATCTGGTAGATTCTCACTTCTACTCAAACATGAACGGTTTAGCTATTAGTTCGTACGGACAGGTATTTATAGTTGGTGTGAACGGTACGATTATGAAAATTCAATAAGGAATGCCTTGGATAAATTTGTAATACACGGCGGTAAAAAATTAAGCGGAAAGGTATCTGTTAGCGGTGCAAAAAATTCTGCCTTAGTCTTAATGCCTGCAACGCTTCTAAATTGTGGACTGAACGAAATTGATAATACACCGGAAGTGAATGATATTTACACTATGATTAAACTCCTAAATCAACTTGGCGTTGAGTCTTCGTTCGAAAATCATAAATTAATTCTGGATACCTCGAATATTACAAGTCAAATAGCTCCTTATGAACATGTAAAAAAAATGCGTGCTTCCGTATATGTTTTAGGACCATTGATTGCCCGGTTCGGATTTGCTAAAGTTTCTATGCCTGGTGGATGTGCATGGGGACCGAGACCCATAAATTTACATCTCGAGGCGATGAAAAAATTGGGAACTGAAATAAAATTAGAAGAAGGTTACATTATTGCGAATGCAATAAAACTCCATGGTGCTAAAATCCATTTTGATGTTTCATCTGTAGGTGCAACCGGAAATGCAATGATGGCGGCTACCTTGGCAAAAGGATCCACATTAATTACTAATGCTTCCATGGAGCCAGAAATTACACTTTTAGCAGACAGCTTAAAATTAATGGGAGCAAAGATTAACGGTATTGGTACAACAACAATTGAGATTGAAGGAGTTGATAATTTAGAACATTCGGTAATTCACAATATATCTGATCGAATTGAAGCCGGGACTTTGATAACTGCAGCCGCTATAACCAAGAGCAAAATTGAGTTGGAATATCGAGAACAATCTAATATTCAATCAGAACTATTCAAATTTGAGGAAAGTGGTGTTAAAATTAATTATAAGAATGATATACTGGAAGTAGATGCCATTAATCTTATCCCTAAGAGCAGAGATATAACAACATCTGTTTTTCCAGGTTTCCCCACAGATATGCAGGCTCAATGGATCGCATATATGTCCCTTGCGGATGGTACTTCAACCGTCACTGATTCGATCTATCATGATCGGTTTAGTCATGTTCCGGAATTGAACCGTCTCGGTGCCAATATTGAAGTCATTAATAACAGCGCAGTAGTAAAAGGGGTTACACAATTGAAGGGAGCAAAAGTAATGTCAACTGATCTTCGTGCAAGTGCATCTCTTGTATTAGGAGGATTAGCAGCTACCGGAACTACTGAAGTACTCCGCATTTATCATATTGATAGAGGCTACCAGCGCATCGAAGAGAAATTACGTTCATTAGGTGCGGATATTGAACGAACTACTACATCGGAATACTAAATTGAAGGTATTTCAAAAAGAAATTTATTTAGATATTGCCAGTGTTTATCTCCTTGTATTAATAATCATAAACATTTTACTTACAAAATTACCGCTAACAGGTACCATTGGATTTGAATTTGCTGCTATAAATGGAATATTACTTTTTTTATTCGGCGGATTAACTGCCCAATCAAAATTTAAAAAGAACAGTTATAAGAGCTTCTTAGAGTTGTTAAATAATAATAAAATTTTATTCTTGAGCTTTTTATTATTACCATTTCTAATCAGCCTGATACCAAGTTTATTTATTTCAAAATGCCCAATTATAGACGGTGTCTTATTCTTTTTTGTGATTACTATTCCATCATTTATTTTTGGATTAGTGACAGGATATTTCTCCTTTTCTGTAACGCCTAAATATGCTTTATTCTTTTTTTTAGTTCTTTTTTTTGTGATTCTCTTATCATCTCTGGTTGAATTTTTTCTTAATCCTCAAATTTATTTTTATAATCCAATATTCGGGTTTTATCCGGGTACAATCTATGACGAAGATTTATCAGTAGATAAATTGCTGATCGGTTATCGAATTTGTAATATTATCTTTTTCGTTGCAATGGTTTTAATTGCGAAGAGAATCTCTTCAAAAGTATTTTTCAAAAGAATTCTCATTTCTTCATCATTATTGATAATTGTCATCGCATTTATTTTTTTAAAACCAATTTTACATTTTGCCACGGATAAAAACCGTTTAGACAGAAATCTGAGTAAATCAATAACTACAGAACATTTCCATGTACATTTACCGGATTCTCTTAAAAACAAGGAAGCAATATTTGCTGCTCTTCTTAACGAGTATTACTTTGATCAACTGACAATCGAACTTAAATTTCATACTGACAAACAAAAAATCGATTCCTATATTTTTAGTAATAGAGATCAAAAGAGGGAACTTCTCGGGTCGGGAAATGCCGATATTGCCAAACCCTGGTTAAATCAAATTTACCTTAACTTTTCCAACTATGAAGGGAGCTTGAAGCATGAATTAGCGCATGTTATAGCTGCTAGAAGTGGAAAGAACATATTAAAAGTTGCAGAAAATTTTAATCCTTCAATGATTGAAGGATTCGCCATGGCTTTCGAGGACAACTACAATGGTAATCCAGTTCATTACATGGCAAAACTGGCAAATCAAGCCGGTTACAAAATCTCGATTGAAAAACTTTTTGAGGGACTCAACTTTTTTTCTAAGAATTCATCAATTTCGTATATCTATTGCGGATCATTTATTAAATATCTGGTAGATAAGTATGGTGTTGAAAAAATAAAAACACTTTACAGCAACACTGATTTTACCATGATCTATGGTAAAAACTTATCTGCTCTTGTTGTAGAGTATAACGATTTTCTGAAAATATATCAGATTAATGTTAACAATTCCAAAGCTCAACTTTACTTTGGCGGTACAACAATATTTAAAAAATTCTGTCCCCGCGTTGCTGGTGCGGAAGTAAAAAAAGCATGGAATTTATTCAATACAAAACGGATTAGTGACGCACTCAACCTATTTCAGAAAGTCTATAGCTACTCCAATTCCTATCAATCTTTAATTGGTATTATTGCATGTTATTCCAAAGAAAAAAAATATTCTGAAGCGGAAAAGGTTTTGAACGAACAATTAGTTAATTTTAAGAAGAGTCAGTATTTCTTTTATCTCGAACTTGCACTCGGTGATCTATTCATTGAAACAAATAGAAAATCCGACGCTGTTGCGGTTTACGACTCTTTGTTAAAGCAGAATCCCCACGTTGATTACACGAACGAAGTCTTGATTAGAAAGTCGATCCTTGAAGATGGAACCGATTCCTTGAAATCATTTTTCGATAAAAATGAAATCATGAAGTATGAAACTTTGTTGAGGCACAATGAGAAGGGAATTAAATATTATTCAATACCATCGTTATTGAGATTAGCCGAACGGTCAAATCAAGATATTATAAAATTAATCTCAGATTTGCGGAATAAATTACAGGTTACAGATTACGTCTCCAGTTATGCCGCACTTAAAATATCAATGAGTGCATTGAAGAATTTGGATTATGGACAAGCTCAATATTTTGCAGTACATTCATTCGATTTTAAGAAAGATGAGAATTCAAATCATCAGTTTGTGGAAAATTTGAGAATGGTAAACTGGTTTAAGAACAATGCCGATGGGATAAAAAAATTTAGTAATGAGTAAAATGAATTTTGAAGATCAGTTAAAAGAATATACATTTTTAAGAGAAGCATCAGTATTAGCTAGATCTCGTTCTGAAGAATTGTTTCTTATAGGTGGATTTGTTAGAGACATTGTCTTGCAACGATCTCGAAGCGAGATGGATTTTCTTGTCGTAGGAAGCGGACCTCAATTTGCTCAACAATTTGCAAACTCACTTGGTGTAAAAAACATTTCGATCTATAAAAATTTTGGTACTGCACATTTCATTTACGAAAATATATCACTTGAATTTGTAGGAGCACGTAAAGAATCATATTTAAGGGAGAGCAGAAACCCCATTGTTGAAATTGGAACTCTTGATGATGATATTAACCGGCGTGATTTTACAATAAATACTCTTGCGGTTTCATTAAATGAAGAAGACTTTGGAAAATTAATAGATAAGTTTAACGGCCTAATTGATATTGAAAATAAGTTAATCCGTACACCATTAGATCCTTTTCAAACATTTGATGACGATCCGCTTAGAATCATGCGTGCATTTAGGTTTGCTTCGCAACTAAATTTTATTATAGATAAATCGGTAATTGAAGCTGCCGGGTCAATGGCTGATCGTCTTACTATTGTATCTCAAGAAAGAATTACAGATGAGTTTATGAAAATTCTCGCCTCGCCAAAACCTTCGATCGGGTTGATAAATTTGTTCGAGAGCGGAGTGATGAAAGTAGTTTTTCCTGAAATACATAAATTGGCAGGAGTTGAACAAAGAAAAGATTTTCATCACAAGGATGTTTTTTACCATACTTGTATAGTAGTTGATAATATTGCCTCAGTGACCGAAAATATTTGGCTACGGTTTGCAGCTCTAGTTCATGATATTGCAAAACCTCAAACAAAAAGGTTTGTTGAGGGAACAGGCTGGACTTTTCACGGGCATGAAGAACTCGGTGCCCGTATGATGAAAACTATTTTCAACCGTATGAAACTTCCTTTGACAAAATTAGATTACATTGAAAAGCTAGTACGGCTTCACCTTCGTCCAATAGCATTAGTTGATGAAGTAGTTACCGATTCAGCAATACGCCGGTTAATTGTCTCTGCAGACGAAGATCTGGATGATTTGATAACGCTTTGTAGGGCAGATATAACAAGTAAAAATCCTTCAAAAGTTTCTCGCTATCTAGAGAACTACGAAATTGTAATGCAGAAGGTTAAGGATGTCAGAGAGAGAGATCAACTAAGAGCTTTTCAATCTCCGGTAAGAGGCGAGGAGATTATGAGAGTTTGCAATATACCTCCATCAAAATTAGTTGGCGAAATAAAGACCGCAATTGAAGAAGCCATTCTCGATGGTAAAATTGCAAACAACTATGAAGAATCATTTGAATATTTTTTAAGAATAAAAGATGACTTTCTTCATAAGAATCAATAAACAAGTTTGTATTTTTAATTTGTAACTTTTTTACAGTAGACTACGTCTTAATAAACAATAAACCACAATTGTTCTCAAAAGGAGAAACGGATGAAACGAATTTCAATATTGCTCATTGTCTTGATGATTGCCTTACCGACTTTCGCTCAGAAGAAATTAACACTTCAAGAAGCAATATCAATTGCGCTTCAAAAAAATACTACTCTTATTAAGTCTAAGAACAATCTTACGAACAGTGAATCACAACTTAAAAATGCCTACGGTGAATTGGCCCCAAGTCTTGGTGCTGGCGCTCAATTCAACTGGCAAAGAATAACTGATAAGGGTGGCATTCAAAGAGATTTTTTCGGCAATGCTACCGAAATTCCAGCGTCCACTACCGAGAATAGATATTATAATGTAGGTCTAAGTGGAAATGTTATGCTATTCAATGGATTAGCAAATTATGCTGCTATTTCTCAAAGTAAAGATAATTTACATGCAAGTGAATATAACATATCGAAAATAAAACAGAATATTGTGTACACAACAACAGATTATTTTTACATCGTTTTGAATGCTGAGGAATTGCTTTCGGTAAGGGAAGAAAATGTGAAATATTTTCAGAAACTTTACGAGACTGTTCAAGAAAGAAACCGTTTAGGATCTGTTACACTTGCCGATGTTTACACCGCTCAGGTTCAATTGGGTAATGCAGAACTTCTTCAAATTCAGACACAAAATATTTATGAATCGTCGAAAGCTTCTCTTCTAAACTACCTTGCTTTGAATGTCTTAGAAGAATATGTGCTGGTTGATCCGTTTGAGGGGAAAAAAGTAGTTGATTCTGATACCTATTTGAAAGATTTCGATGATATTCAAACTATGGTAAATACTGCTTTAGATAAACGTTTTGATTATAAGAGCCAGCAATTGACTCTTAGTGCTGCTGAAAGTGGTTTAACGATTGCAAGGAGTGGTCTGTATCCATCATTAAGTGGAAATTATTCTTATGGAACAAGTGCTGTTACAACTGGCGACCTTTTTAATAGAAAAAGTTTTTCAATTGGACTCTCTTTAAATATTCCAATATTCTCTAACTTTAGCACTGAATCTCAAATTCAATTTGCAAGAGTTACCGAGTTGAATGCAAGAGAAGATCTTTCTGCGTTAGAAAGACAAATCAAAATTGAGATCAAGCAAACTTATTTAGATTTAGTTGCCGCTAAAAAAAGTCTAGATGTTGCAACAAAAAATGTTGCTGCTGCCGAAGAAACCCGGAAGATCAATCAAGAAAGATATAATCTTGGTTCTGCTACTTTACTCGATGTTCTTCAAGCAAGCAGAGATTATCAAGATGCTCTAAGTAACAAGATTAATGCTGGATATGATTTCTATCGCCAGCACGATAAATTGAATAATGCTATCGGAAGATTAGATTTTTCAAAATTTGAATAAAATTACATTAAGGAGTTAAATACAATGGCTAATGGGAAAAAATCGAAAAAGAAACTTTTTATTTTCGGCGGATTAGGACTTCTTCTGCTTGTAGTTCTTCTGCTGGTGATTTTCAGCGGCAGTAAGGAAGAAGTCGTTGTAGTTCAGACAGAAAAAGTTGAGAAGAGAAATATTACTCAAGTGGTTTCTGCTACGGGAAAAATTAATCCTGTTTATCAAGTTAAAATTAGTGCAGAAGCAACCGGAGAAGTCGTTGATCTGCCGGTTCGGGAAGGAGATGTAGTTAGAAAAGGGCAACTTCTTCTTAGAATAAAACCGGATAATTATGAAGCTCAAAAAAATAGCGCAGATGCACGGTTGGCACAATCAAAATCTTCCTTATCATCAACAAAAGCTCAGCTTGATAAGGTTGAATCTGATTATAAACGAGTCCAGGAACTAGCACAGAAGAAATTAGCAAGTGACTCTGAACTTGAAACAGCAAAATCTACTTATCTTCAGACTCTTGGAAATTACGAAGCAATGAAATCCGGAGTTGTACAGGCTGAAGCTTCTTTAAAAGACGCTATTACAAATCTAAATAAAACAATTGTCTACTCGCCATTAAATGGTACTATAAGCAAACGCAATATAGATCTCAGTGAAAGAGTTTTGGGCAGCGGATTCAGTCCCGGTACCGAAATGTTAACTGTTGCGGATCTAAGCAAAATGGAAGCTACCGTAAGTGTTGATGAAAATGATGTTGTACTAATTTCCGTTGGAGATACCGCAAAAATCCATGTTGATGCGTTCACAGACAGAACTTTCACAGGTGTAGTAACTCAAATAGGTAATAGTGCAATAACACAGGGTCTGGGAACTCAAGACGAAGTGGTAAACTTTGAGGTAAAGATTTTAATTATAAATCCGGAGAATAAAATTAGACCGGGAATGTCTTGCGATGCTGATATTCAAACAGAAAAGAAAGAAAATGTATTGTCTGTTCCAATCCAAAGCGTTACAGCTCGTGTTGCTAAAGAAGCAGTGATGGATCCGTCTCAGGCTAATGATCAAGCAGCAATTGACGCTAAAGCAAAAAAAGATAGAAACAACAAACCAAAAGAAGTTGTTTTTATTAACCAAGATAATAAAGCTAAAATGCTGGAAGTAAAAACCGGAATTAGTGACGATACGTATATTGAAATTGTTAGCGGCTTAAAAGGAAATGAAAATGTTGTTAGCGGTCCGTACAGAGCTATCTCAAAAGAATTGGAAGATGGTTCAAAAATATCGATGCAGCCAAAACGTGCAGGAACAGAGAAAAAGTAAATCACAAAGAACGGAACTAAAATGAACATCATTAATATTGAACATATAGCAAAAATATATCAGGTAGGCAGTGAAGAAGTGCACGCTCTTAGAGATGTTTCTCTGAAGATAAACAAGAATGAATACGTCGCAATCATGGGCCCATCCGGTTCCGGTAAATCAACTTTGATGAATATATTAGGTTGTTTGGATACGCCAACAAAAGGTCTCTATGATTTTAAAGGTACTAATGTCAGTCAAATGAATGATAATGAGCTTGCAGCGATTAGAAATAAAGAGATTGGTTTTGTATTTCAAACTTTTAATTTACTTCCAAGATCGGATGCACTACATAATGTTGAACTGCCGATGATTTATGCAGGCGTATCATCTTCTGATAGAAAAGAAAGAGCAAGACTTGCTTTAGAACACGTTGGATTATCAGATCGTATTCATCACAAACCAAATGAACTTTCCGGCGGACAGCGGCAACGTGTAGCAATTGCCCGCGCTCTTGTAACAGCTCCTGCAATAATCCTTGCGGATGAACCTACCGGTAACCTGGATACAAAAACCGGAGAAGATATCATGGCACTATTCAATGAAATTTATGAACAGGGCAACACGATAATACTTGTAACGCACGAAGAATACATTGCCGAACATGCAGCAAGAATTATAAGGTTACGAGATGGATTGATAGAGAGAGATGAAGAAGTGACTAAAAGATATGTGCCAAAGAAAAACGGCGCATCCAAATCATAAAGGTTGCAAAATGAAAAATTATTTATTTGAATTGAAAGAGGGGTTACTGATTTCTCTAAGAGCAATCCGGGCTAATAAAGTCCGGGCGGTCTTAACAACTCTGGGGATTGTAATAGGCATTGCTTCTGTTGTTCTAATGTCTACGGCAATTAAAGGAATTGATAACGCATTTCAAAAAGGTGTAGCTTCTCTCGGTTCAGATAACCTTTACATTGACAAATGGCAATGGTTTAATAATGATATACCGTTTTGGCAAATGCGCAACCGCAGAAATATTACGTTAGCTGATTATAAAAGGTATAAAGAACTTGCCAAACTTCCTGCTGCTTCTGCACCAACTGTTTGGTCAAATCAAACAATAAAACAGAAAGAACATTCTGTTGAATTCATACTAGTTCAGGGAACAACAGATGAGTATATCAATACAACCAACTTAAATTTTAGTGAAGGAAGGTTCTTCAATGAAATAGAAAGTAATGGTGGTAGAGAAGTCTGCGTACTTGGAAGTGAAGTAGCAAAGAAATTATTTCCACTTGGCAGCGCTTTAGATAATGATGTAAAAATAAAGGGGCACAAATTTAAAGTTATCGGCGTCCTTGCAGAGCAGGGATCATGGGTAATGGGAAATTTTAATCCGGATAACCAGGCATTTATACCAATACAAAATATTTTTAAGTATTTCCAAAGTGAAAATTTTAGAAGCGTCACTTTTAATGTCCGCGCTCCAAATAGTCAGATGGTTGATGCAGTAAAAGAAGAAGCTGTTGGCATTATGAGAAGAGTACGCGGTTTAAAATACAATGAAGAAAACGACTTCTCAATTAACCAGCAGGAAGCTTTACTAAAAACAATTAATCAAACTGTAGGTGTAATTCAAATAGCGGGATTGTTTATCACAGGATTGTCCTTATTCGTTGGTGCAATTGGAATTATGAACATCATGTTTGTTTCGGTAAAAGAAAGAACCAGAGAAATCGGTATCCGCAAAGCGATTGGAGCCAAAAAAAGATCAATACTTGGACAGTTTATTTTCGAATCTGCGATAATTTGTTTGATCGGTGGAATGATTGGGTTAGTAATAGCAATAATATTGAGTCTTATCATTAATCAATTCCTCCCTACCTCTGTTCAGGCAGATGCATTCATCCTGGCAATTGTAATATCAATTTTAACCGGAGTACTTTCCGGATTTGCGCCGGCTTACACAGCGGCTAAATTAGATCCTGTTGAAGCATTGAGGTATGAGTAATGAAATTTATTGAAGTAATAAAAGTTGCACTTTCATCATTACGTACAAATAGATTGCGTTCTTTATTAACCATTCTTGGTATTATAGTCGGAATTTTTTCAATTATTACAATAAGTACAGTAATTGAAATGCTGCAGAAAAGTATCGAAGATGGTATTTCCCAACTTGGTCAGAATACTTTTCAGATCCAAAAATTTCCAGCTATTAATACAGGCGGACCGGCTGAACGGGCAAAATTCAGAAACCGCCCGGATATTACTCTAGATGAATACTACCGATTGAAAGCTAAACTTGTTGAAGCAAAATCGGTCGGTGCCGAACAATGGAATTTCGGAAAACAGATTAAGGTTGGTAATAAAGAAACAAATCCAAATGTTCAAGTCTCGGGTTGCACCTTAGAAGCATTTCCAAATAATAAATGGGTTGTTGATGATGGTCGTGGTTTCAGTGAAAGAGATGTTCAACGGTATGAAAATTATATAATACTTGGTGCCGATGTAGCAAAAAAACTTTTTCCAAATATGAGTGCGGTTGATGAAGTGGTCACTATGGATGGTCATAAATTGCGGGTGATTGGTGTCCTCGAAGCGCAAGGTGCAGTATTCGGTCAAAGCCAGGATAATTTTGCGATTCTTCCGATTACGACATATCAGAATTTTTATGGTAAAAGGAATAACAGTATCAATATTACCGTAATGACGAAGGATAAAGAATCTTACAATGATGTAATGGAAATTTCAGAAGGTTATTTCAGGACTATCAGAGGTTTGAAAGCGGGTGAAGAAAATAATTTTGATTTCAGATCAAATGAACAGATGCTAACACAAATAAATCAGATTACTTCTGGGGTACGTATTGGTTCCATTGTTATTGGAGCAATCGCTCTGCTTGCGGCCGGCGTTGGAATAATGAATATTATGCTGGTATCAGTTACAGAAAGAACCCGTGAAATAGGAATACGAAAAGCGATCGGTGCAAAAAAAATAAATATACTCTTTCAATTCCTAACCGAATCTGTTACCCTTAGCCTCCTTGGCGGTATTGCTGGAATAATACTTGGCGTTATTGTGGGAAATTTAGCAGGTTCATTCTTAAAAGCATCTGCCGTAATTCCAATAGACTGGGTAATGATTGGAGTTATGTTGTGCGTCGTTATTGGTGTAAGCTTTGGAACTTATCCTGCTTACAAAGCTTCTAGCCTTGATCCTATAGAAGCTCTGCGGTACGAATAAATTCTGTTTTTAAAACATGCTATGATTACGGCTCTGGTTTAGAGCTGAAATATAATTTCATTTTGCAATTTGAATAAGCATGGAGATGATTGTATGAGAATTTTAGAAATTATTAAAATTGCCATTGCTTCTCTCCGGACAAACAAACTAAGGTCTTCGCTAACTATATTAGGTATTATAGTCGGTATCTTTTCTATTATTGCAATCAGCACCATAATTGAAATGCTTCAGAAAAGCATTCAAGAAGGTGTCTCGATGCTGGGGCAGAATACATTTCAAATTCAGAAATTTCCAGTCTTCAATAATGGTCCGAATGATCGAGCGCGTTTTAGAAACCGTCCAGATATAACTCTTGAAGAATATTATGAATTGAAAGCAAAACTTGTGGAAGCCAAATATGTTGGAGCCGAACAATGGAATTTTGGTAAACTAATAAAAGTTGGCAACAGAGAGACAAATCCAAATATTCAAATTGCCGGAACTACACCTGAAGCATTTCCAAATAATAAATGGACTGTGGAAGACGGGCGGGCCTTCAACGATCGTGATGTTCAACGCTACGAAGATATTGTGGTTATTGGAGCGGATATCGCTAAAAAATTGTTCCCCAACTTTAGTGCGGTTGATCAAGTTGTTACCATGGATGGGCATAAGTTAAAAATAATCGGTGTTCTCGAATCTCAAGGCGGAGCTTTTGGTCAGAGTCAGGATAACTTTGCAGTGATCCCGATAACTACATTTCAAAATTATTACGGCAGACATACTAGAAGTATTAATATAACTGTAATGGGAAAAGATGATGAAACTTATAAAGAGCTTATTGATGTAGCATCAGGATACTTACGAATTATTAGAAAAGTACCGGCTGGGGAACCGGATAATTTTGAAATCTTTTCAAATGAATCTATGCTGACACAAATAAATACAATTACTTCCGGAGTTCGTATTGGCTCAATTGTAATTGCCGCTATTGCTCTTCTTGCAGCCGGAGTTGGAATAATGAATATCATGCTGGTCTCTGTTACGGAAAGAACTCGTGAAATCGGAATTAGAAAAGCTATCGGCGCAAAAAAACTAAATATATTAATACAATTTCTAACAGAAGCCGTTACTCTGAGTTTGTTGGGAGGACTAATTGGAATAATCTTAGGTGTACTTGTTGGAAATCTAGCAGGTTCATTCCTAAAAGCCACAGCCGTTCTTCCGTTAGACTGGATAATTATAGGCGTATTACTTTGCGTTATTATTGGGGTAACTTTCGGTACATATCCGGCATATAAAGCATCCAACTTAGACCCGATTGATGCATTGCGATACGAATGATTTTTTTCCATAAAATAATTTTTTTCATTTTGCGTGACCAATTATTTTATTTTAAAATTGCATTTCAATCTTCATAATGAATATTTTAGAGTATGAAAATATTCATCGTTGAATTTCGCGAAATCCTTCTAATTGCTTTTACAGCAATACGATCGAACAAACTTCGTTCCATATTAACTACACTTGGAATTATTATCGGTATAGTGGCGGTTACAACAATGTCTACAGCAATGGTCGGTCTCCGTGAAGCATTTATTTCAAGCATCTCCTCGTTTGGAAGCGATGTTCTTTATGTTGATAAATATCCTTGGTTCGCAATGGGAGATTGGGCTCAATTTCGTAATAGAAAAGATATTACTTATGAACAGTATGAAAAATTGCGAGGCATACTTAAAAACTACGAAGCCATGGCTCCAAGTAAAAGTTCTTTTGGAGCTACGATCAAACGTAAAGAAAAATCCGTTCAATCTACTTTGGTTTATGGTACGACTGAAGATTATCAAAAAACTGGAAATGTAAATCCTGAACAAGGTAGATTTTTGACTGATCTTGACGTACGAGCCGGAAGAAGAGTATGTGTTATTGGAAAAGATATTGCGAATGAGCTTTTTCCTGTAGAAAGTCCTATTAATAATGAAATAAAAGTTAATAATATTCCGATGCAGGTTATTGGTGTTCTGGAAAAACAAGGCAGCGGTATGATGGGTTCATTCAGTATGGATGGTCAAATAATAATGCCGTTAAAGACTTTTGAAACTGTGATCAGCAATAGACATCAAAGATTAAGGATAGATATCAAGATCGGTGATGTTGATAAAATTCCGGATGCAAGAGAAGAGATAATCGCTGCGATGCGTATTATCAGAAAAGTCCCATTTAATAAACCGGATGACTTTGCAATCAATCAGCAGGAAGCGCTGAAAGATATGTATGATAAAACTATTGGGGTTGTTGGAATAGCGGGTATTGTTATTACGGCACTTTCATTATTTGTAGGTGCAATTGGAATAATGAATATAATGTTCGTTTCAGTAACTGAAAGGACGAAAGAGATTGGAGTAAGAAAAGCGATTGGCGCTAAAACGTGGTCAATTCTTCTTCAATTTTTGACAGAATCCGCCTTACTGTGTCTCATGGGTGGAATTATAGGATTAATGATTTCATTTCCGCTTAGCCTTATCATCAACCAATTTTTACCAACCGCGATGCCTTTCGATGTTGTTCTAATTGCTCTACTTATTTCTGCTATGGTCGGAATTATTTCCGGTTTTTTACCTGCATGGAAAGCATCGAGGCTCAACCCGGTTGATTCATTACGGTACGAGTAAATAGTATGCAAATTTTTGAAAGTATAAAACTCGCTCTTAGTTCTATCATTGCTAATAAACTAAGATCATCTCTTACGTTGTTAGGAATAACGGTCGGACTCTTCTCGATTATTATCGTAATGACAGCCATTGGCGCAATCCAACAAAGTTTTGAAGATATTTTTAATTCGATTGGATCAAATAATTTTATTGTAAGTAAATGGCCGGCAATTCAACTTGGCCCGCATGATCGTAGCCGTAATCATAATCGTAAAAATATAACTGTTAAGGAAGCAGAGAAGTTGAAAGAGATTACAACTCTTCCTGTAGCTGTTGGGGTTTCCGTTAGCCGAGGTGGTACAACATTAAAATATAACAACATTAAAACCAATCCTAATGTCGGTATTGCAGGAGTAAATCAAGATCTTTTTATTGCGAGAGATTTAAAAATCGGTGAGGGGAGGAACTTATCTAAAGCTGATTATGATTATTCACGTCCCACTGTTGTTATAGGAACGGATATCTCAGAAAAATTCTTCAAAAGCATTTCACCTATCGGACAGCAAATTAAAATAGATAATTTCAATTTTGAAATTGCAGGTGTATTTGAAAAACGTGGATCAATATTTGGTCAGTCCCAGGACAACTTTGTTGCAATACCGCTTGGCACTTTTGAAAAAATTTTTGGCACCGAGCGAAGCGCTTCTATAATTATTATGTGCAAGAATAAAGAGCTAATAGAAAAAACTACGGATGAAGTTATAGGTGCTTTAAGAAAAATTAGAAAAGTCCCGAGCGGAGCAGAGAATGATTTTGAGATTGTTACGAATGAACAGCTAATACAGCAGTTTAACGATCTCACTAAATATTTCAAACTTGGCGCCGCAGTAATAGCATTTATCGCTCTTCTAGCCGCTGGAATTGGTATTATGAATATTATGCTTGTAAGCGTAACTGAGCGTACACGCGAAATTGGAATTCGTAAAGCCATAGGAGCCAAAAGAAAATCAATTCTAACTCAATTTGTTGTTGAAGCAGTTTCACTCAGCTGGTTCGGTGGATTGATTGGAATTTTCCTTGGTGTGATGGGCGGGAATTTAGTTGCATTACAGCTAGGTGTCGCTATTGTTCTTCCAATCGATTGGATTATCATTGGATTAATACTCACTACTTTTGTCGGAGTTGTTTTTGGAGTTTATCCGGCAATTAAGGCATCTAACCTAGACCCGATAGAAGCTTTAAGATACGAGTAAATTATTAGTGTGTTGAATTAAATGGAGTATCGGTTTAGATTATTTCTACAAAATTTACTAAAGCTAATTTTTTGAAGAAGATATTTCTAAACCACATATATATTTTATTTATTCTATTCACTCCGGCATTTCTATTTCCACAGATAAAAAATTCTGTTGTAATTCGAGATACAATTCAAATTCGTTCCGATAATTTTTACAAAATTTCTTCTTTAATTATAATTCCTCATACCGAGAATATTGTTTTAAGAGGCAAGACTTTGCTCAATAGCGAATATGAATTTAATTATTCTACCGGATCTTTCTCTCTTTCACCCCATTTAACATATTCTTTACTCGATACACTTTTCGTTAGGTACGAATCAGTCAAATTGAGTTTACAAAAAGAATACAAAAGAAGAAGTCTTGTAATAGAGTACAATGAAAAATCTTTAGATATCATTCGATCTTCCAAAAAGATAGGAGAACCACTAACATCCGAATCTATTTTTGGAAAGGATTTACATAAGAGCGGTGCGATTATTCGCGGATTCACGATTGGAACTAATCGCGATTTTACTTTGAATAGCGGTTTACGGTTACAGCTTTCCGGAAAACTTTCCGATGATATAGAACTTGTTGCAGCACTCACGGATGAAAATACGCCAATTCAACCAGAAGGAAACACAGAAACGCTTGATGAACTTGATAAAGTATTTATCGAACTTCGGCATAAAAATGCAATTGGAACATTTGGTGATTATGAGTTGAATTTAAGAGAGAATGAATTCTCCCAGGTGACCAGGAAATTGCAAGGGTTGAAAGGTGAAGTCCTTTACGAATCATCAAACGGAACAATAGCTATTGCCGGCTCTAGAGGGAAATTTACTACCAATCAATTTTCTGGAATGGACGGAAATCAAGGTCCTTACCGCTTGAACGGAATTAATAATGAACGAGAGATAATAGTTATTGCCGGAAGCGAGCGCGTCTATATTGACGGCGAACAGATGAAACGCGGAGAAAACAACGATTACATAATTGATTATTCAAATTCTGAGATAACTTTTACCGCTAAAAGATTGATTACCTCAGCAAGCCGGATTTCTATCGATTTTGAATACTCGGATCAGAAATTTAAAAGAAATTTTTTGGGAACGGACTTTTCTACAAAAATTTTAGATGAGAGAGTAAAAATTGGCGTTAGCTATTTTAGAGAAGGGGATGATGAAAACAATCCAATTGAATATACATTCAATGAAAATGATCTAAATATTCTAAAACTTGCCGGTAATGATAGAAACGCAGCTACCAGATCGGGAGTCGTTCTAGCACTTCCCGATTCAACCGGTAAAGTTCATGGTATCTATTCAAAAATTGATACTCTCATTAACTCTCAGCAATATACTTACTATAAATATTTACCCGGCGCACTCTCTGCAATTTATAATGTTTCGTTCAGTTATGTAGGAGAGAGTTTTGGCGATTATACAAAAGAGAGTTTGGGAAACTACCGTTTTGTTGGAATTAAAAATGGCTCATACTTACCATTAATTTATTTGCCTATGCCGGAATTAAAACAATTAGGAAATTTTTCTGCAGCCGCAATCCTAATGGAAGGTGTCACTCTTTCTGCAGAATTAACCGGAAGCAATTGGGACCAGAATCGGTTTTCTTCAATTGGAGATGACTCTAATTCTGGTTATGCCCGTAAAATATTTTTTGAAGTAAATCAACGGGAAATAAAAGTTGGGAATAGTTCACTTGGTAAAATCGGATTTAGTTTTAAAGATAGATTCATCCAGGGAAGATTTTCATCTTTAGATAGAATAAATGATGTTGAATTCAACCGTAATTATAATTTGCCGGTCCTGGTCGCAGAAGATCAAACACTTCGGGAAATATCTTTAATTTATTCTCCAATCCAACTCTTATCACTTATCACTAAGTACGGTTACTTGAAACAAGGAGACGATTTTAGTTCCGACCGATTATATTCTCAATTAAACTTTGGCAACAAAAAAGATTATCAACTTGACTACGATCTTGATTATGTGAATTCTACAAATAATATGATTCATTCAAACTGGTTACGCCAAAATGGAAATGTATTTTATACTTTCGGATCCTTCAAACCCGGTATGAATTTTATTTATGAAGATAAGGAAGAAAGATTAGCATCAAAGGATAGTTTGTTATCATCAAGCCTGAAGTATTCCGAAGCCTCACCTTATATTGATTTTACAATCTCATCTGTTTTGGATTCAAAATTTAGTTTTTCATTGAGGGACGAATCATTTCCTTTGAACGGACAACTTAGAAAACAGTCTACTTCAACAACAGAGCAAATGCAATTTAATTATCACGGACTCAAAGAATTTTCAACATCTCTAAATATGACATTCCGCAATAAAATATATACCGACGATTTCAAAATTCAAGGTTACGGAGATAATGAAACAGTATTATTGCTCTCACAAAGCAGATTTAATCTATGGAATGGATTTATATCGGGCGATATTTATTACCAGGCAGCAACGGAACAAATAGCGAAATTTGAAAGGGTATTTGTGAAAGTTCCGAAAGGAACCGGCAATTATATTTATCTAGGCGATCTAAACAATAACGGCATTCAAGAAGAAAATGAATTTCAAATAACAGCTTATGATGGAGAATATTCACTTATCACAATCCCCACTGAAAAATTATTCCCGGTGATGGCGTTAAAGACAAACACAAGATTAAAAATTGATTTCAACAAAGCATTTAAAAATCAAAACATCTGGTCAGATATTCTTAAATCAATTTCCACAGAAACCTCTTTCCGGATTGAGGAGAACAGCAAAGACCCGGAAACCAAAAATATTTATTTGCTTCATTTCTCAAAATTTTTGAATGATTCTACAACAATACAAGGTTCTCAGCTATTCCAACACGATTTCAATATTTTCCAAAATAGTAATGAGCTCTCTTTTAGGTTAAGATTTACTCAGAGAAAATCTCTCAATCAGTTCAACGGCGGAATTGAGAATGGATTTTTCCGCGAACGCGGATTCCGTATTAAATTCAAAATGGTTGAAGAAATTAGTAATCAAACCGAATTCATAAATCAAATTGACAATCTATTATCTCCGGCAACAACTAATAGAGCCCGTCTCGTCACCAGAAATAATTTATCGTCTGATTTTTCGTACCGTCCTCAGCATGATATTGAAGTTGGATTCAAGATTGAGAGCGGTAAAAGTGAGGACACTTATCCAATCTTTCCGTCTTCAATTGATATGAATTCCGTTTTATTACATGCAAATTTTTCTTTTGAAAATTTAGGGCGCTTACGCATTGAAGTGGAAAGAACCGAATTAATTTCTTCATCAAATTCTTTTAATCTGCCCTTTGAGATGACGAGAGGAAATGTAATTGGAAAAAATTATTTTTGGCGTGTATTTTTCGATTACCGTATCTCAAGTTTGGTCCAGTTATCATTTAGCTACGATGCGCGTAAACAAGGGGAGAGTAGAGTAATTCAGACGATGAGAGCTGAAGCAAAAGCATATTTTTAATTTGATGAAATGATTCATCCCATATAATTGAATAATCATTTTCATAATTCAGAGGCTATATGAATATTACATCATCTCTAATAGAAGCGCATATCTTTAGAAAAGTTGAAAACGAAATTGAATTTCTTCTTCTTAGACGCTCGTCAAATGAAATTTATGGTGGATTGTGGCAAATGGTTTCCGGTTCTACCAATGAAAACGAGAAAGCATTTCAAGCAGCTTTAAGAGAGATTATGGAAGAAACAGGATTGACGCCGTTAAAATTTTGGACTGTACCCAATGTTAATTCTTTTTACTCATCCACTCAAAACGAAATTTGCATGATTCCGGTATTTGCAGCTTTGGTAAGTAACGAAGCTGAAGTTAGAATTTCCGATGAGCATTCGGAATGTAGATGGGTAAATTTAGCTGAGACATTGAAATTGTTAGCATGGCCCGGGCAACGAAAGTCAGTTGAAATCATATATGAGTATTTTATAAATCAAATTAATTTTCTGAATTTTGTTGAAATTTCTCTTTAGTCAATCGTGAAATTCGCTTCTATTTCTTTATATTTCTTTAGAATATTTCATAATAATTCTTTGAGGAAACATTGGGACTTTTAATAGTTGGTTCAATCGGACTCGATGATATCGAGACGCCATTTGATAAAGTTAAAAATGCATTAGGAGGTTCAACCACATACATTGCTCTTGCTGCGAGTTATTTTACCGGACCAATTGAAATTGTTGGAATAGTAGGCGATGACTTTCCGAAAGAACATATTGAGATGTTGGAGAATCACAATATTGATTTAGAAGGATTAGAAATTGTAGCCGGTGCTACAACATTCCGTTACGGCTGTAAATATCATTACGATCTTAATGTGAGAGATTCTTTGTTCACTAACCTAAATGTTTTTGAAAAATTCAATCCTGTGATCCCGGCAAAAAGTAAAAAGAGCAGTTTTGTAGTTCTTGGAAATATTGCACCTCAGCTGCAATCAATCGTTCTCGATCAACTTGAAAACCCGAAGTTTATTGTCTGCGATACAATGAATTTTTGGATTGAAGGGGCCAAACATGATTTATTAAACGTGCTGCCAAAAGTTAATGTTCTAATTATAAATGATTCAGAAGCCAGACTGCTTGCCAACGAACCTAATTTAATAAAAGCTGCTCATATAATTTCTAAAATGGGACCGGAATATTTGATAATCAAGAAAGGTGAACACGGTGCGTTGCTTTTCGGTAATAACATGATTTTTTCCGCACCGGCTTATCCAATGGAAAATATTTTTGATCCAACCGGTGCCGGTGATGCTTTTGCAGGCGGCTTTACCGGGTATTTACAGAAGAACCGAGACTTCTCATTTGATAATCTGAAAAGAGCCGTTGTGTATGGCAGCGTTATGGCTTCATTCTGTGTCGAAAAGTTTTCAACCAGAGGATTGGAAAATTTGAGCTTTCTTGAAATTCGAAACCGGTTCATCGAATTTAGAGAGTTGTCAACTTTTAGTTAAAATGAAAAAGATCCGTGCAGTTGAATTTATCGAAGAACAACTCCACTTCATAAATCAAACGAAGCTTCCTCTAGAAGAAGAAATTCTGGTTTCAGATGATTACGAGAGGATTGCTATTGCTATTGAGAGGTTGGAAATTAGAGGAGCTCCGGCAATCGGAGTAGCCGCTGCATATGCATTGGCGCTTTCCTTAAAAAATATTCCTAAAAAAAAATGGACTAGGATTTTTGAAGATGCTTTTGATAGATTAGCATCCACACGTCCGACTGCGGTAAATCTCTTTTTTGCCTTAAATGAAATGAAAAGCGTTTATAGTCATTATCAAGTTTCAGATGATCTTTATGATAGACTTGTAAAAAAAGCAGTATCAATTCATAATGAAGATATTTTGATCTGTGAACAGATTGCATTAAACGGATTAAATATTTTTACACAGAGAGTTAGAGTTCTAACTCATTGCAATGCCGGCGCTTTAGCTACAGGTGGAGATGGAACAGCGCTCAATGTCATTCGAAAAGCATTTGAAAGTGGATTTGTAGAACATGTCTATGCTGATGAAACCCGTCCGCTTCTTCAGGGCTCCCGTTTAACAGCATGGGAACTGCATAAGTATGGAATTCCATTTTCGATTAATACAGATTCAACAGCTGCTTTTTTAATGCAGCAAAATAAAATTGATCTTGTATTAACCGGTGCTGATAGAATAGCAATAAACGGAGATACCGCCAATAAGATCGGTACTTATAATCTTGCAGTGCTTTGTCATTATCACAAAATTCCGTTCTACATAGCTGCACCGACCACAACGATAGACAAAAAATGTTTGAACGGAGATGGGATTAAGATCGAACTGCGTGATAAAAAAGAACTAACACATATTGGTTCCACTCAAATTACTCTAAATGATTTTCCGGCATACTGCCCGGCTTTTGATGTTACACCAAATGCACTTATCTCCGCTATTATTACAGAAAAAGGAATACACAAACCACCATTTGATTTTTTACATGTCTGAAATTATCAAAACAGAAGCAATTGTTTTACGCAAAATTGATTTTGGCAACACAAGCAGAATTGCACAATTTTATACAAAAGATTTTGGTAAAATTTCTGCGATAATTAAGGGTGCTCGCTCTCCGAAATCGAAAATTGGATCGCTTATAGACACGATGAATCTTCTGCAACTGGTACTTTATAAAAAAGATACACGCGAAGTTCAATTGGTTAGTCAGGTCGATCTAACAAAACATTATCTGTCAATCCGCGATGACTATGAAAAATATGTTTCTGCTTCGGCTGTAATAGAGCTCTTATCAAACATGACTCTTGAAAATGAGCATAGTAAAAAAATATTTAAAGGCACGGTAAGAATCTTTGAGCTTTTGAATTCATCCAATGTCAATCCTAAAATCCTTTTTGCCAAATATTTTTTATTTTTTTTGAAAGAAATTGGTTACGAATTTCAAACGAAACTTTGTAATGTGTGCGGTAATGAAATCGATCATAAGAGACCTGTCTCTTTTAATTATGAAGCCGGCTTGATGTGCAGTGAGTGCAGGAATGATCGTTTGACAAATTATGATTTTAACGAGGAACTTTTTAATCTGCTACTTTGTCTAAACTCCAAACAAAATAATATTCTTTGCAAAGAAGAAGATTTGAAAGGGATAATTAAAATGCTGGAATCTTTTTTATCATATCACATTCATGAATTCAAAGGTCTTAAATCTCTAAAATTAAATTAGCATGATAACAAGGGGAATTAGCCATGGGAAAATATGATTTTATTAAAATCGTTAGTCTTATCGGGTTAGTTGGAATATTTATTCTTTATTCGAATTCCGCTCTTGGACAAGACAAAGAAAAAGATGAATTGACTGCAAAGTTTTTAAAACGTATCGAGACGCTGGAAACACTTGTAAAAGAACAAGGAAAGCTAATTGAAATGATGCAAAAAGAAATAGATAAAATAAAAAAGGAAAGCCCGCTTGTTACATTACCACCTTTCCCAAATAATTTGAAAGACTTCTCGAATAAGTTACCAAATGGTGCAACACCATTTCATTTCAATGGTCAAACATATTATATGGTACCTTTAAATAAATTGACCAAAGATCAAGAAAGCTTAAATAAGGATAATTAAAAATCATAATTGTTAATAATAGTAGGAGATAAATATATGCGAAAGAAAAACTTAATAGGCACTGCCACACTAATCTTCATCGGAGTTGTATTCGGAGCCGTACTCGTTTCCGGCTTCGGGTGGGTTCGTCCAAGTTATGGAGATGTAAAAATCGGGGCAGATAAACCACCTGTAGCTCAATTGAATGCCGATGCCAGTGCATTCAACAATGCTTTTGTTGAAGTAGCCGAAAAGGTTACTCCATCAATTGTACAAATAACTGTAGTCTCGTCAGTTAAAGCCGACCAGGATAATAATCCATACCATTTCTTTTTCAAATTACCTTTCGGAAATGAGATGCCCCAAGAACAGGAAGGCGGGGGAAGCGGTATTATAATTTCTGATGATGGTTACATTCTTACAAACAATCACGTTGTCCAGGATGCAAAACAAGTTACTGTTACTCTTCATGATAAAAGAGTTTTTGATGCAAAAGTAATTGGAACAGATCCTCTTACAGATCTTGGAGTGATTAAAATTGATGCTAAGGATTTACCATTGGCTTATTTTGGAGACTCCGATAACATTAAAGTTGGACAATGGGTAATGGCAATTGGTAATCCACTTTCACTTGCATCAACAGTTACAGCCGGAATAATTAGCGCAACAAGCCGAAGCATCAACATGAATAAAGATAGATATGCCGTTGAAGATTTTATTCAAACAGATGCCGCTATTAATCCCGGAAACAGCGGCGGTGCTCTTGTAGATTTAAATGGTGCTGTAATTGGTATCAATTCTGCAATTGCAACAAACGGTATGACACAAAGTTACATCGGTTACGGTTTTGCAATTCCGGTTAATCTTGCTAAATCTGTTGCACACGATTTAATTGCAAACGGGAAAGTAAGCAGAGGTTATATTGGAGTCAGTATTACTGAAGTAGATCCCGCAACCGCAAAAGCAATGGGTCTTGGTGATCCGCGTGGTGTTCTTGTTCAGGACTTGGTAGAAGGCGGAGCGGCATCGCAAGCTGATATAAAAGAAGGTGATGTAATTCTTAAAGTTGATGATAAAGTTACAAATCAACCGAACGAATTGCAGTCATATGTAGCTTCCAAACGAGCTGGAACTGTTGTTAAGCTTACTGTATTCCGTGATGGTAAAACTATTGAACGAAATGTGACTTTGAAAGCACGTGATGAAAAAGATTCAAAAACACTTGTCTCTTTAGATAAACTTAAAAAGGGAAAAGACCTTGACTCAAAAGAAATGAATTACGATGCCTTGGGATTGACAGTCCGTAATATGACTGAAGAAGAACGAGATTCGTACAAAGTAAAGAATGGTGTTGTTGTAACCGAAGTTAAAAATTACGGAAAAGCTTTTAATCAAAGATTAGCAACTGGATTAGTAATTGTTTCTGCCGATAAAAAAGAAATTAATTCGGTCACGGATTTAACTTCCATCATTGATAAAAAGAAAGGTCAAGCTGTTTTACTCAAAGTTGTTGATGATCAAGGTAATTCTAGACTGGTCGGATTGGAAATCCCGAAATAAATAAATCTTAGTCCAAGTAAAAAAAAGCGTCC
Source organism: Ignavibacteriales bacterium (assembly GCA_026390795.1). Classification (NCBI taxonomy): domain Bacteria; kingdom Pseudomonadati; phylum Ignavibacteriota; class Ignavibacteria; order Ignavibacteriales; species Ignavibacteriales bacterium. The sequence continues at coordinate 260,477 of JAPLFG010000001.1, read as the reverse complement.
AAACATTTGGGCGCTTTTTTTATATTTACTGAAACTAAGTAAAGAATAAATTTATGATCAACTATGTCACCTCCGGCGAATCTCATGGTAAAGGATTGATTTCAGTAGTTTCCGGTTTTCCATCAAATCTTACTATATCTGAAAAGTATATTAACGACCAATTGCGAAGACGGCAAGGAGGATATGGACGGGGTCTCCGCATGAAGATTGAGACAGACACTGCCGAAATTATTTCCGGAGTGCGGTTCAATAAAACACTTGGCTCACCAATCTCAATTTTTATAAAGAATAAAGATTGGGATAATTGGGGTACAATAATGAGTGTTGATATGCCAATTGAGCCAGTTGAGAAAATTACAATTCCAAGACCGGGTCACGCAGATTTAAATGGTACATTAAAATACAATTACAACGATATAAGAAATTCAATTGAACGTTCGAGTGCTCGGGAAACTGCCGCACGGGTTGCAGCATGTTCAGTTGCTAGAATATTTTTACAAGAATTTGGAATTGAGGTCGGTAGTTTTGTCGAAAGCATAGGCGGTATTTATCCTCAAATAAATTTCTCGACAAAATTGTTTGAGTGCCTGTTACCCAAATCTTTTTCGGCTGATAAATTGAATAAACTCTCAGACAAAAGTAGTGTTAGAGTTCTGGAAGAATCTCAAGAAAAGAGGATTATAAAAAAAATTAAACTTGCCAAGAAACGCGGCGATACACTTGGCGGAACATTTTATGTTGTGGCTACCGGTGTTCCGGTTGGACTAGGAAGTTTTGTTGATTATGATTCACGCCTAGATGCCGAGTTATCGAAATCAATTATCTCTATTCAAGCGGTTAAAGGAGTAGAAATAGGATTGGGATTCGGGTCTGCCAATCTTTTCGGCTCAAATGTTCATGATGAAATTAAACTTAAGGGAAAAGAATTCTCGCGTAAAACAAATCGTGCCGGTGGAATTGAGGGCAGCATTTCTACCGGATTACCGATAATTATACGCGGTGCAATGAAACCGATTTCAACATTGATGACACCATTGGAAACCATTGATTTAGAAACAATGAGGAAAGTTGAAGCTAGAAGAGAGCGAAGTGATTTTGTTGCGGTACCGGCATGTGCAGTTATTGCTGAATCTATGATTGCTTGGACTCTTGCAAAGTTTGTTTTACAAAAATTTGGCGGCGACTCAATTGAAGAAACAAAAGAGAATTATTCTAACTACACTCATAAATTATTTACCCGAACCAAAAATAATTTTTCAAAGGAATAGATGTTACAAATCCAACGTTTCGTTTTCAGTCCTTTTTACGAAAACACATACATAATTTGGGATGAAATAACTAAAGAAGGCGCTATCATAGATCCAGGCTGCTATGATACGAAAGAAAGAAAGGTTGTAGATGATTTTATTCTTTCGAATAACATAAAGTTAACCTACCTAATTAATACACATTGCCATATCGATCATATTTTTGGAAATGCTCATATCAGATTAAAATATAACCCGGTCTACTTAGCTCCTGAAAAAGATGCTTTCATGTTGGATTTGATGATAGACACTGCTAAAAATTATGGTGTCGAGTTCACACCTTCTCCTAAGCCGGATCAATTCATCACTGAAGATATTGAATTTTCAATGGGTGACCTTAAAGGAAAATTTCTTTTTACACCCGGGCATACGCCGGGAGAATTTTGTCTTTACTTTAAGGATGAAAATGTTTGTTTTACCGGTGATGTCTTGTTTAAAGAGAATATTGGCAGAACTGATTTGTGGGGCGGAGACTATGATACATTAATTGATTCAATTAAGAATAAGTTGCTTACCTTACCAGATGAAACAGTGATTTATCCCGGGCATGATTCGGATTCTACTATACGGTATGAACGAATGTTTAATCTTTTTTTGAAATCGACTTAATTTGATTTAGCCGAAAGCAATGGATATATTGATACAAGAAATCATTTAATAAATTCTCAACTGTTATGATAAAAGAAAATAATACGATTAAAAATAATCTGATAGTCTCTGCATGGCTAATGTTTATCTACATTGTTTTGTTTGAATTTATTCTACCAATCAATAAGATTATCCCAAAACCGACTTTGCTGTTCGAATCATTCGTCCATATCTGGCGCGATTATAATCTGGTATTTGCATTTACAACCACAACGACAATTATCTATCTTGCATTGATTAGCTGCTGGGTTCATCTTTATATGGGTTATACCCGATATCTAAAATCTTATATCAAGATTAAGAATTCATTCAGCTCATTAAGTTTTTTTAGGTATTTAACGATTTTCTTTATTGCTCTGCTTTTTAATTTCTGGTTTCCAAGCAATCTTTTTGGAGAGTTCTTCTTTACTTTTATTATTGCAGCATTCTTGATTTCGAAGAAATTATTTGAAGAATCAAAAAATGTAAATGAAGAATATATTCTTGTAGCCCGTAATCTCGGTTTAACTTCATATGATATTTACGAGGATGTATATTGGAAAGCTACTCTTCCAACTCTCTCAAAATATATGCAGCGAATTCATTATTACCTTTGGGGAGTAGTATTGACCTATGAATTTATAGGCAACTCCTACGGCTTAGGCACAATTTACCGTACAGTTTCTGCCTACAATGATTTTACGGGTCTGTTCGTTTTAGGAATTATGATTTCTTTATTGATCTGGTTTGGTGACTATCTAATTGGCTTAATTACCAAAAGACTCATTCACTGGACATTATAAAATGATTGAGATAAAAAATATTTCCAAAGAATTTATAACGGATGCTGGTTTTAATACACCCGTTTTAAGTAAAATCACTTTTAATATGCCCGATAAAAAAATCACTTCTCTTATTGCACCACACGGATCTGGAAAATCTGTCCTATTAAAAATAATTTCCGGATTAGAAGAACAAACATCTGGCGATATCGTAAATCCTTCATCTCAAAAAATAATTTTAATACCAACGGCTCCTTCTTCTTTTCCATGGTTAAATGTATATGAAAACGTAAAATTTGGATTGAATAAATGCGATGAGAAACAAATTCAATCTCTCATCAATATAGTCGGATTAGAAGGATACAACTCATTTCAGTGTCACAACCGTAGTCTTGGTTTTCGGTTTAGAATTTCTTTAGCACGCTCTCTTGCCCATAATCCTAGTGCGATTCTTTTAGATGACCCTTTTAGTGAAATGGACAATAAGACTAAAAATGAATTACTTATGCTAATAAGAAAAATAAACAAAACTCTGGGCGTTACTTTTTTGCTAGCAACTTCAAATGTTACAGAAGCATTATTTTTAACGGATAAAGTTTATTTAATGAAAAACGATCCGGGTGAGATCATTTCTGAAAGTGATATTGATCTTTCCTCAGAACGCGATGAATCAACATTTACTTCAGATCCTTTCGAAATGATCCGGACAAAAATCTTGACTACTTTTAAGCAAGTAGAATCTCAAAAAATGGCCACTCTTTCTATCTAAATCGGATTTACATTCATGAAAGATAAAATAAGCAAACTGGAAAAGTTAAGAGAAGAAGCGCAACTTGGCGGCGGAATAGATAGAATAAAATCTCAGCACGATAAAGGAAAACTAACAGCTCGCGAACGAATCCAGTTGTTAGTTGATGAGGGTACATTTCAAGAATTAGATATGTTCGTAAAACATCGTTCATATGATTTTGGATTGGATAATCAAAAATATCTTGGTGACGGAGTAGTAACCGGGTTTGCTAAAATCAATGGAAGACAAGTTGCAATCTTTAGCCAGGATTTTACAGTGTTTGGCGGCTCACTTTCGGAAACCCATGCAGAAAAAATTTGCAAAGTTATGGATATGGCAGTTAAGATTGGTATTCCAGTAATTGGATTAAATGATTCCGGGGGAGCGAGAATTCAAGAGGGTGTTGTTAGTCTCGGCGGCTACGCAGATATATTTCTTCGCAATACATTAGCATCCGGAGTAATTCCGCAGATCTCTGCAATACTAGGACCTTGTGCGGGCGGCGCAGTTTATTCTCCGGCAATTACTGATTTTGTTTTCATGGTAAAACACACAAGCCATATGTTCGTTACAGGTCCAAATGTTGTTAAGACAGTTACGCATGAAGAAGTAAGTTTTGAAGATCTCGGTGGTGCAGAGACCCATGCGTCTAAGAGCGGTGTTGCACATTTTGTTTATGATAGTGAAGTAGAAGTAATTGAAAACCTCCGAAAATTGTTTGGCTTTCTACCTTTAAATTGGAAAGACATTCCTCCGATAAAAGAATTTGATTTTACAAAGGATTTAACTGACACCAGATTAGATTCAATCATTCCGGATCTTCCTAATAAACCTTATGACATGAAAGAAATAATCTCTCTTCTAATAGATGATGGTGATTTTCTTGAAATTCATGCAAATTATGCACAAAACATTATAGTTGGATTCGGCAGAATAGGGGGTATCTCAGTAGGTGTAGTCGCAAATCAACCGCAAATTTTAGCGGGTGTGCTTGATATAAATTCATCTGTAAAGGGTGCGCGTTTCATTCGCTTCTGCGATGCATTCAGTATACCTCTCTTAATTCTTGAAGATGTTCCCGGATTTTTACCAGGTACAGAGCAAGAATGGAATGGAATTATTAGACATGGTTCAAAATTACTATTTGCTTTCTGTGAAGCTACGGTTCCTAAGGTTACAGTTATCACTCGTAAAGCATATGGCGGCGCTTATGATGTAATGAATTCGAAACATATAAGAGGTGATTTTAATTTTGCATGGCCAAGTGCGGAAATTGCTGTGATGGGACCGAAGGGTGCGGTCGAAATAATTTTCAAGAAGGAAATCGCAGCATCAAAAAATCATGAGGAGAAATTGAACGAGAAACTTGCAGAATATGTAGAAAAATTTACTAATCCATACATTGCAGCGGAACGTGGTTATATTGACGAAGTTATTATTCCAAGAGAGACTAGAATTAAAATTATACAAGCATTCCAACTACTAAAAACAAAAGTTGATATAAACCCCAAAAAGAAGCATTGTAATATCCCATTGTAATATTTTTAAAACCTAACTCTTTTAATTACAAGCACTAAAGTATATTGATATCATAAAGTAACTTGACAATCCGTTTATTAGAGATTAAATTGCGTCCAAAATTAAAGCAATCGGAGTCAGCGTGAAAAAACTGCTAATCTTACCAATATTAATTTCTATTACTATTTTTACTTCTTCATGCAGCAGTTCAAAGTCATATGTTAAAAACACTACCCCGGCAATACAAGATACACTCAAGGTTGTTGAAACTCCCTCAAGAATAAATGAAATGCTAGAAAGTGCGCGTAGAGATTATGTCAACGCACTATATCAACAAAAATTAGGTTTTAAAATTGAGACTCTGAATTACTATGAATCAGCTTTATCAACAATTAATAAACTTAGCTACTATAATGCAATTGAAGAAAACTCAACTTATGTTCAACTAGAAAATTCGATTGTGGAAGATTATCAGAAGTATATTGAAAGTTTAGATGAGTTACCCGAGAACGCTTCCATTGGCGCATTAGAAGAATGGATGAATAAGAAAATACCGGACGTTATCCCGGAAAACGATAGTGTTAATGTAAAAGTTGATAAAGGACCAACCACAATTGTAGTAGTTGGAGACTTTCCTTTGGAAGTCAATCGTTATGTTGAAAAATATATCGAATATTTCACTGGTAAAGGAAGACATTACATAGAAAGCTGGCTTTCAAGATCAGGCAAATATTTTCCATTAATGGCTAAAATATTTTCTGAAGAAAAGGTTCCGCAGCAGTTAATTTATTTGAGCATGCCTGAAAGCGGGCTCAATCCAAATGCACGATCATGGGCCAAAGCAGTAGGAATGTGGCAGTTTGTTCGCGGTACTGCAAGATTGTATGATCTTAATATTAATTTTGCCATTGATGAAAGACGCGATCCTGAAAAAGCGACTTATGCTGCTGCTAGACACTTACGTGATCTTTATTATTCTTTAGGCGATTGGTATTTGGCAGTTGCTTCTTATAACAGCGGAGAGGGAAGAGTTCGTAAAGCAATGAGAAGAGCTGGCTCAAGCGATTTCTGGGAAATTCGCCCTTATCTGCCAAAGGAAACCAGGAATTATATTCCTCAATATATTGCAGTTACTTTGATAGCAAGCAGACCAGAACAGTACGGTTTTACAAATATTCAATTTGAGAAACCACATGAATATACTATTCATAAAATTAATGAAGCTATAGATCTTAACATCTTAGCAAAGTGTGCAGGTATTAGCGTTGATTTATTACGTGATATGAATCCAGAATTAACTCAAAATTGCACTCCCCAAAATTATGATGGAGGATACCCATTAAGAGTTCCTACAAAATCATACGATGCATTTGTACAAAATTTGAAAGATATACCAGATGAAGCTAAAATTCAGTTCGTTACTCATACAGTTAAACATGGCGAAAAATTATCCGATATTGCTTCTAAATATGATATAAGTATTTCAAATTTAGCAGACGCAAATAATCTTTCTGTACGAGGACGGCTTAAAGTAGGGACAGAAATCAAAATTCCGGTTTCTAATTTTAACGCCGATGATTTTGCAGTCAACACAGACGTACTTCCTGCTCTTGAAGAAGAAATTAAAACTTTAGATCTGAATCCTTCGTATCAACTGCAATTAACTAATAACACAGATAATGGTAAATTCTCAAAGATCTACCAAGAAATGTTAGGTGATTCTGTAAAATATCTTGTACCTGAAGGAATGGAAGTACTTAAGTACACAGTAAAGAGCAAAGATAATCTGATGGATATTGCGGACTTGTATAAAGTCCGTGTTACTGACATTAGAAACTGGAATAATTTACCATATACTTCAACAGTTCGTGTTGGACAGCAACTGGCAATTTTTGTATCTAAAAATAAAGTTGATTATTTCTCTTCGATTGACAAAATGAGTGAAAGTGAAAAAAGAAGTATTCTATTTGTAAATTCAGATGATTCAAGATCCGGACAAAGAGTTGCAAATACCGGCGGAAAAACTTCAAAGTATAAAATCAGAAAAGGTGAATCCTTAGGTAAGATCGCAATGAAATTTGGCGTTTCTGTTGCACAATTGAGAAAATGGAATAAACTTTCGTCAAATAAATTAATCGCCGGGAATGTTTTGCTTGTTCATGGTAGAGATGCAAGTTCTATTGGAGACAATACAACTCGTAAAGAAGCAAATGTTCTTCATTATACTGTCAAGCAAGGTGATGTGATTGGATCAATCGCGGAAATGTTTAAGGTTTCCGTAGACGATATTAAAAACTGGAACAATCTCAGAAACAACAATATCGTACTTGGTAAAACAATCGAAATATATTCTGATGTGGATCCTTCTTCAAAAACAGCAAGATCTAAAAATACCTCGAATGTAACTTTGACTAAATCTACTAAATCAAAAGAGAATACGAGCAGTTATAAAGTTAAATCTGGTGAAACTCTTTCGGCAATTGCTGATAAATTCAATGTCACCACTAAGGAAATTCTGCAATGGAATAACCTCGATAATAGTAAGATTATAAAAGGTCAATCATTGATCATAAGTAAACCGGCATCTGTTCAAAACGGAAAAGCAGTTTCGAAACAAAATCAGAAAAATTCTGGTAAGTCAATTCACGTAGTTAAAGAAGGTGAATCCCTCTGGACTATTGCGAAAAATTATAATGTGAATGTTTCTAATTTAATAGCATGGAATAATTTGAAAAACGACCGTGTCAAAACTGGTCAAAAGATAAAAATTCAAAATTAGTTTGTTCTTAAAATAATAAAAGCTGTTAGGGGTGCGTCCCGGAAAACTTACCGCGGAATTGCTGAGAGTAAACCCTTAAACCTGATCTGGATAATGCCAGCGTAGGAAAACGGTACAGATTTATCAAGTACTGCCGTTTCCCAAACGGCTTTTTTGTTTCTATCAGTAAAAGGAGAAATAAAATGAAATACTTGATAATTGTTCTTTTGATCTCTGCAATCCAGTTAAATGCACAGGTAGAGATCATCAATGGGAATGTTTTCAGCCAATCGGATAAATCACCTTTAAATTTTGCAAGCGTAGTGATTGAAGGGAAGAACACTGGTGTAACTACAGATGAAAATGGATTTTTCGAAATCAAAGAAAAATTAAACACAGAAGATTTTATAATATTTAGCCACATCGGTTTTGAATCACAGAAAATTAAAGTAAAAGAATTCCTTCGCTCAAATCGACAAATCTTCCTTCAAAGTAAAATAATTACCAGCCAGACAATTCTTGTGAAGGGAAGTATTGGTGAAACCGGATTTACACCAATAACTTTTTCAAAAATTGATCGAAAGTCTATCAAACAAACCTACGTTAATCAAGATATTCCGGAACTATTAAGTTATCAGCCATCAATTACCTTTTATTCTGAAAACGGAAACGGAATTGGTTACAACTATCTTAGCATACGTGGCTTTGATCAAAGAAGAATTTCCGTTTCAATTAATGGAATTCCACAAAATGATCCTGAAGATCATAACGTGTACTGGCTGGACTTTCCGGATCTTCTTGAGAGCACTGAGTTGATACAAATTCAACGAGGTGCCGGTTCAGGAATTGTTGGTTATCCTGCAGTCGGCGGTTCAATAAATATTATTACTTCTGCATTTTCGGATAAACCAAGAATTGATTTCTCAACTTCCATTGGCGACTATAATACTAGAAAATATTCGGCTCAATTTTCAAGCGGACTTATTTCAAACAAATATTCTATATACGCTAAACTTTCTCAAACATTAAGCAGCGGATACCGTAATGCCAGCTGGATCGACTTCAAATCCTATCATTTAAGCGCAGTTCGCTATGATGATAATTTAACAACACAATTAAATCTCTTCGGTGGACCGGTTGCTGATGGATTAGCATATACCGGGTTGCCAAAATTTGCAATTAAGGATAAAGATCTTCGCAGAGCAAATTATTCTTATTGGGAAGCCGGAAACAATAATTATACCTACACAATTGAACGGCGCACCGACGAAATTGAAAATTTTTCCCAACCGCATTTTGAACTTTTGAATGAATTGAAGATTAATGATAAAGTAACTTTGAACAATGCGCTCTTTTTAGTTTTAGGGAATGGCTTTTTCGATTATGATGGCTCGTGGGCTGATACAAGTTATTTTAGAATTACAAGCAATAATGGTTTTCAGCCGACTCAAAACCCCGGGAATGCGTTAATACGAGCAATGGTTGAGAACAAACAGTGGGGCTGGATTCCGCGCATTAGCATTAAGCATACAAATGGAGAATTGATTCTTGGCGGAGAACTTCGTATTCACCGTTCTCTCCATTGGGGAAGTATTAGTTTTGCGGATAACCTTCCCGTCGGATTAACAAAAGATTATCGCTATTATCAATTTCATGGCGGGAAAAATATTCTTAATTTCTACGCGAACGAGAATTATGTTCTAAATAATCATATTAACTTTTTAATTGAAGGACAGTTGGCTTACCATAAGTATAAATTGTTTTCAGAAAAATATCTTAACAATGATATTGAAGTAAGCAATTTATTTTTCAATCCCCGTATTGGAGTTAATTACAAATTTACACCGGAGTGGAATTTTTATTTTTCATTTGCCCAGGTTACAAGGGAACCTAGATTGAACAATTATTACGATGCCGCGGAATCAAGCGGAGGTTCAATTCCGCAATTTGAAATTACATCGACCGGAGCGTATGATTTTTCTAAACCGCTGGTTAAACCGGAAACTATGAACAATTTAGAGCTTGGTACATCGTTTACAAGAGAAAACTTGAATCTTTCTTTCGATTTTTTCTATATGGCTTTTAATGATGAAATAGTAAAGCAAGGGCAAGTTGATCGCTTCGGTCAACCAATAACCGGAAATATGGATCAGACCATTCATTACGGTTTTGAAGCAGCTAGTAATATGAGATTGAACAATAATTTTGAATTTATTATTAATGGATCTTTATCAAGAAATTACATTAGTAAAGGGTATTATTTTCTGGAAACAAGTGATATAGCTACTCCGGTCAAAATTGACTTGACTGGAAATCGAATAAGCGGATTCCCAAACGTTATGATGAGTGCTGTAATAAAATATCATAACGATAATTTCCTTCTGCAAGCGAATCTAAAATATGTTGGAGACTTTTTTACCGATAATTATGATACAAAATTGAGTGAACTGCTCACTTCATTCCCCGCTTTAGCAGACTACTCTGATAATAGAGTTGATTCATATTTTGTAACTAATCTATTTATTTCATATAATTTTGCATTGGAACCAATTGCGAAAAAACTTCAATTATTTCTTCAAGTAAACAATTTGTTTGATAACTTATATGCAGCTTATGGAATTGGAAAGGAATTTTTCCCGGCTGCTGAAAGAAATCTTGTTTTTGGAATAAAATTAGGTATGTGATGAAGAAGTGTATTATTCTTGCGAATGGACAACCTCCTCGAAAAAAATATTTCGATTACTTGATTAAGAATGATTATCAAACGCTTATTTGCGCCGATGGCGGGGCGAACTCCGCAGAAAAGCTGAATATTATACCGGACTATATAATAGGTGATCTGGACTCGATTAATCCTGGTGTATACGATTATTATTATGAAAAATGTGAGATTATAAAAATTACTCGGCAGAACGATACAGATGTTGAAAAGTGTTTAAAATTTGCCATAAAGAAAAAATATGATGAGGTTATCCTGCTGGGTGCAACCGGCGACCGGTTGGATCATTCATTCTGTAATATAGGTATAGTCCTAAAATTTTTTGATAAAATTATCATAAAGATAATCCATCATAAATCAATTCTCACAGCATTTACCGGTAAAGTAAGATTAAAAACATTCCCTAAAGAAACAATTTCTATCTACGGGATTGATTCTAAAACAAAGATCTATTCACATGGATTAAAATATGAACTTAAGAATATTTCGCTTCCATTCGGTATAAAAGAGAGTACTAGCAATGTTGCACTGCAAAATGAAGTGGAGTTGGATATAAGAGGCGGAATTGTTTTCGTAATTCGAGATTTTGAAACGATGAGAAAATATGGTCTCTTTTAGTCAACTAGATTTATTTATTATAGTTTCTTTCTTTATTATACTTCTATTAATAGGATTTTTACCGCGAAAAGAAACGAGTGGCGATACTTCCGACTATTTACTTTCTGGTAGAAAAGTGGGATTGTTCCTTTTCATTATGACAAACGTTGCTACCTGGTATGGAGGGATTCTGGGAGTAGGTGAATTTACTTATCGTTATGGATTATTGAGCTGGTTTACTCAAGGATTACCTTACTACATTTTCGCAATTATCTTTGCTCTATTTTTTGCTAAAAAGATTCGTATTGCTTCTCTTTTTACAATACCGGACAAACTTGAACAGGTCTACGGAAGGAAAGTAGGACTTGTTTCTGCGATACTAATTTTCATACTTGTATCTCCTGCCCCATATCTATTGATGACCGCAAACCTACTAAGTCTTATTTTCAATATTAAGCTGCTTCCGGCATTAATTATTAGCCTATTTGTATCGGGGATCTATCTGTTGAAAGGAGGTTACAAATCGGATTTATATACGGATGTATTTCAGTTCTTTGTAATGTTTATCGGTTTCTTTCTTATCGTATTCATTTCTTATTCAGATGTAGGTAATTATCATTACCTGAAAGAGACACTTCCACACTCGTATCTTCAGCTAACATCCAATGTCTCTCCAATATATGTCATAGTTTGGTTTCTTATTGCATTGTGGACTTTTGCCGATCCGGGTTTTCATCAGCGTTGTTATGCTGCAAAGAACGGTAATACTGCAAAGTGGGGAATTATTATTTCTGTTTTTTTTATGATCTTATTTGATTTTCTTACAACTACGACCGGACTATATGCGAGGGCGACTCTTCCAAATCTGTCAAATCCAGTCTTATCATTTCCTCTATATGCAGAGAGGATTCTTGGAAGCGGTACTAAAGGAATTTTTTATGCAGCAATGTTCGCGACGATCATCTCTACTCTTAACAGTTTTATATTTCTAAGTGCAACAACCTTCGGTCATGACTTTGTTTTTAAATTAAGGAAGAATTCAAATGAAAAACAGATACCGAATTATACAAGAGTAGGGTTATTATTTTCATCAATTGTTGCTGTTACATTAGCTTATTTCGTACAATCTGTAATATCACTCTGGTATATTATTGGAAGTATCTGTATTCCCGGAATTATTTTAGTTGTCTTTGGGGCATATTATGAAAGAATGAGAATCTCTAATGGTTATGCACTAGTTGAAATTATCGGCGGGGCAATTGCAAGTTTGTTCTGGTTTTTTATCCGAGAGCAGATAAACATTGAATATTTAGATCAGATTGAACCTATGATTGCCGGATTATTTTTCGTTATCATCGTTCATTCTATAGGGATGATCAAACAGCGATGTGTTTTTTCTTCATCAAGGATAGTACAATAGAAACAACAAGGCAGAGAATTATGACTCCCAGTGAATGCAAAGTTGATATTTCATAAATATCTGTTACCAACATCTTCAATCCAACAAAGGCTAAAATCACCGCAACCCCATACTTTAGATAAACAAACAGATCAACAATATTGGCTAAAGCAAAATAGAGAGCACGCAGCCCAAGTATAGCAAATATATTCGATGTTATTATAATGAAAGGATCATGAGTAATTGCAATTACTGCTGGAATTGAATCTACAGCAAAGACTATATCTGCAGATTCAATTAAAAGTAAGGCAAGGAAAAGGGGAGTAACATACCGAATAGAATTACGCTTTGTAAAAAACTTGGAACCGTGGTATTCAGTCAGAATATTAAAGTGTTTTGAAACAAACTTTATAACAAAATTAGTTTTTAGATCAATTTTAAGTTCACTCCCAAAGGCCATTTTATAAGCTGCCAATAGAAGAATCAATCCAAAAACATAAATGATTGGATGAAATAATTTTATTAAAGTAACGCCAGCAAGAATGAATAAAATCCTTAGCACAATTGCACTTAAAATTCCCCATTTCAAAACATGTGGTTGATTTTCATCATTTATTCCCAAGACATTAAAAACCATAAGAAATACAAAAAGATTATCTACAGAAAGAGATTTTTCAACAAGATAACCGGCTAGAAATTCAATCGCCTTCTGTTTTCCGTCTTCAAGGAACAATAAAATAATAAGATTGAAAAGGAGAGCTGCCGTGATCCATATAGCGCTCCACATCAAGCTTGATTTTATCCCTATCTTACCTTTGCGATGATCCGTTGCATATAGATCTATATAGAACATCACCAGAATAATAACGGAAAATATAATCCAGAATATAAAGTGATTATGCATAGTAATTACTTATGGTAACAAAATGCCTACAGAGATTACGGTTGTCCAAAGTCCTTTTTTATCACCTTGAGCTGACTGAGTTATGTTAAATGAATTAACAATCTTACCAGACATCTTATAAGACTGTTCGCGCTCATTCCACGCTTTTTCCGGGTCGAAATCTACACCTAATGTTGTAGCTAACATTGTTGCAGCAAGATCTTCAGCGTACTCTCCGGCAACTTTTTCTGTCTCACCATAAGGATGATGTTCAGAGAGATAACCGTACATATTTTTGTCAGCTGGAATTGCCACTCCTATTGATGATGCAATTAGCCGATTAGGTTCGTTTGTAGAGTTCCGAGCCATAACGCAATGGGTTATTAAACCGGGTTTAAGAAGTTTAAGCCCTTGCTCCTTGCTAAGTCTTTTACATCCGTTTGGATAAATGCTGCTAACAGAAACTAAATTACAAATTTCGATACCCGCACTGCGAAGTGCCAATTCAAAGGAAGCAAGGTATTCTTTATGTCTTCCTACTCCCTTTGTAAAAAAGATTTTTGATGGTACGTACAATTTGGTGCCTCCTTTAATTACAAATCAATTTAATAAACTTTCTTTTACCAACTTTTAAAATCTTTGATTTATCAAGTTTTATTAACTCCTTAATATCATCCACTTTTTCACCGTCAACTGTAACACCACCTTGAGTTACTAATCTTCGTGCTTCACCTTTTGAGGGAGCAAATCCAACGGCCACTATCAAATCCAGAATCTCTAATTCCTTAATAGAAGTATCGAATTTGAATTCTTCAACTTCATCCGGAAGCCCTTTTTTTACAAATATATTGTCAAACTCTGTTTCGGCATCAAACGCATCCTTAGAAGAATGATACATCTCAACTAATTTTCTAGCCAAAGAACGTTTTATATTTCTTGGGTTAATCTTTTCATCTGCAAGTTCTTGCTGGATTAAGTTAAGTTCTTGATTAGTAGCATCGGTGGTCAGAACATAATAAAGGTAGATTAGGTCATCTGGAATTGATAAAGTTTTACCATAAATTTCTTTCGGGGTTTCATTGATCCCGATGTAATTATCAAGGGATTTGCTCATTTTTTCGGTTCCATCTGTCCCAACAAGTAATGGCATAGTAAGGATCACCTGGGGAGCCATCCCAAATTCTCTTTGAATATCACGTCCAACCAATAGATTGAACTTCTGATCCGTTCCGCCAAGCTCAACATCACTTTTAATTGCAACGGAATCCATCGCCTGTGCAAGTGGATATAAGACTTCGTGCATGCTGATCGGAATTCCACCTTTATACCGATTCGTAAAATCATCACGCTCTAACATTCTCGCAATTGTGTATTTTGACGCCAGTTTGATGACTTCTTCAAATGTCATTTTACCAAGCCACTCGGAATTGTGTACTATTTTTGTTTTTCCTCGATCTAATATTTTTGATGCTTGTTCAAAATAAGATTTTCCATTCTCGCGAGCTTCATCAAATGAAAGCGGGGGACGAGAACTATTACGACCGGATGGATCCCCGATCATTCCTGTAAAATCACCAATAATTAAAATAGCTTGATGACCGAGCTGCTGAAATTGCGCAAGTTTTCTTAGAACTACAGAGTGACCGAGGTGAAGATCCGGTCTAGTGGGATCACAGCCAAGTTTTATATTAAGCGGTTTATTTTCTTTTAATGATTTTTCCAGCTTTTGAACTAATTCTTCTTCGGGAATGATTTCAGATGTACCCCTTTTAATCAAATCCATTTGTTCTTTGAGAGGGGGGAAGATCATTTTTTTATTCAATAGTTTCTCCGAATAAGCTACTTAAATTTTCTTTGCATTTCTCTATTTAAATCTCGTTTGGCAATATCTTCGCGTTTATCGTACTGCTTCTTGCCAGTTGCAATTGCTAATTCAACTTTAGCCAAGCCGTCTTTAAAGTACATTCTCAATGGAATTAGGGTATTTCCTTTTTCAGATACCGCCTTATTTAATTTTCTGATTTCACTCTTCTTAAGCAGTAATTTCCTTTTTCTTATCGGATCATGATTGTTCATACTAGCTTGATCATAAACCGAAATATTAGCGTTCATTAACCAAACTTCGTTATCCGTTAACATTGCATAGGCATCAACAAGATTAGCTTTATTTTGCCTAAGAGCTTTAACTTCCGAACCAACTAGAACTATACCCGCCTCGTAAGTCTGTAGAATAAAATACTCGTGTCGAGCTTTCCGATTGACGGTTATGTTTTTCTCGGTTGCGTTCTCTATCATAATCTTAAAATTGATGGCAAAATTTATTTTTATTGTGAGTTAATAGCAAGAGTTTATATCTTTTCAGAAAAAAAGATTGAAACGAGTTCAATTCTATCATATTACTTGGCTTGCTGGAAATGATTGATTAAATTTTAGTACAATTTCTAAAGAATTATTATGCCTGAAAAACATTTTTATGAACAGCAACAATATACGAAAGAATATCTTCTTCCTTATTTTCAAAAACTAATTAATGAATTTCATAAAAAGAAAATTCTGGAAGTCGGTTGTGCCGAAGGAGGACTGCTAAAAACCCTTCAGTCAATTGGAATGGACGTTTATGGCGTAGAAATAAACCATGAAAGAGCGAATCTTACAAAACAAAAAGACGGCTCTCTTAAAATAATGGTTGGAGATATAACTGACAAAAATCTACCAGATTTATTGAAAGAGAAATTTGATGTTATCATAATGCGTGAAGTAATTGAACATGTTGCATCTAAAAATGCAGCATTCAATAACCTTGATAAATTGCTAAATGAAAACGGGTATTTATTTGTCAGTTTCCCGCCAAAACTTTCACCTTTTGCCGGACATCAACAGATTGGCAGGAGTTTTTTAAAGGCAATCCCATATTTGCATATTCTACCAACTTTCATTCTTAAGTCAATTGCGAAATCCCTTGGTGAAAGCCACGGTTATATTGATGAAATTAAATTACATTACAGTACAGGCTGCACAATCAAAGAATTTGAGACTCAGTACAAATTAAAAAGGTTTACCCCGATCAAAAAAGATTTTTATTTATTCCGTCCAATCTATGCGCAAAGATTTGGATTACCGACAATAAAACTCCCTAACATTCCTATATTACGAGAGTACATTTCATTTGGTTGCGAAACTCTTCTTCAGAAAAAGATTTTTTAATTAAAGATGCGAGCAATATTTTCAAACAATAATTGAAATGAGTCGAGGCTATAATGCTTGAAATGCAAAAGAAACTGTCAAATACTTTTTATTCTATTCTAAGTTTACCTTCAACAGCTATGGGTTTTGCGCTTTCAATTCAAATCGCAGCGCTCAGTTGGTTAATGCGTACAAAATATAATCTAGATTTGCATGAGATAGGTTTTGTTTGGGCTGCCGGACCTCTAGCTGGTATTATTGGTCAGCCAATTGTTGGATTAATTAGTGATAAAATTTGGTTCTGGGGCGGACGAAGAAGAGGATTTATTTTAGTCGGCGGGACTTTAGCAGCATTAATGTTATTTGCTCTTCCAAATATAGACGGAATAAGTAAATTTTTTGGAGTCAGCAGTATAATTATTGTTGCTGTTTGTGTTGCACTTACGTTAGACCTTGCAATTAATATATCATTCAATCCAACTCGATCCATAATTGCCGACGTAACACCCGAAGGAGTTCCTAGGACAAAAGGGTACACTTGGATGCAGACGATATCAGGCTCATTTGGTGTACTTGCATATGCTCTTGGTGCAATCTTTGGAAATTATTTTTTGATTTACTCCGGAGTCCTTCTTGTTTTAGCATTTTCAATTATCCCAATGTTTTTCATTAAAGAACCAAGAGAATTAAAATCCTCTGAAGAAAAAACAAATTTGGAAGAATCAAAAACCGATTGGAATCAGTATCTCAAACTTTTATTTGCGCATTCATTCTCTTGGATTGGAGTTCAAACAATGTTTGTTTACTCGATCGGTTATGTAGAACAAAAATTAAACCCGGCTGATTCCGACCAAACCGGACAAATTCTTTCAATCTCATTTCTAATATTAAATGCTGTTGGTGCTTTATTACCTGCATTTGTTTTAGAGCCGATAACTGAAAAAATTGGAAGAGTTAAGACACATATTGCATGTTTGTTTGTAATGTCTTTAGGATACTTTGGAATAGTTTTATTCGGAGCTAGTTCTATTTTGGTTTGGTCACTTATGGCAGTTGCTGGAGTTGGATGGGCTGCAATTGTGAGCTTACCATTTGCAATTATGTCTGAAAAAGTAAATAAAAATAGAATGGGATTTTTTATGGGAATATTCAATTTATCAGTTGTTCTACCACAGTTGTTTGTTAGTTTAGTCCTCGGAACATTTGTTCAAAACGCAGCTGATAAAAATATTATCTTCATAATTAGCGGAGTATCCTTGGCCATCTCAGGCGTATTATGGTTTATGGTAAAAGATTCTAAAGCAATTACTGTTTCAGAAAAAACCTTTGTTGCAAGTCACTGAGGGTTATAGAATTTCAATTCCTACTATTACTTGATAGAACGAAATGGAGGTATAATGAAGATTAATAGAATGATTTTTGTATTGATAATATTTTTCTTTCTAAACTCTTATGCGCAAGAAAATCAACATAAATTCCAAGTTGATTTCAACGAGATCAAAGGGGAGTTAAATTCAAAAGATCTTTATAAAAAAGATTTTGGCAAATATGACGGATACAAAATTGAATTATTTAAAGGAGAGGCGGTTAACTTTGTAGCATATTCGAAAAATTTTCAACCTAGTATTGCCCTTGTTGATTCAAAAGGTGAAATATTTAAACAAAGCACTAAGAATGATAAAGGTTTGGCTAATATCGTTTCAGAAATACCATCAGACGGGAATTGGGTTTTATATGTAATCGGAGATGAAAAAGCATTAGGAACATATACACTTCAGACAGCTATAGCTGAACCGAACGCACTCTATTTAGATAGCACTTCAGATTTTTGCACAACCTTGGATTTTCTGCTTTCACATGCAAAAGCATATTTCTTTCTTTTAGAAAATCCCAACATTTCCAGACAAGAATTGGTCAGACTAAATGAAGCAAAAGACGCGTATATAGATGAAGAAAGTGGATCTTATAAGGCAACGTTTGAAAACGATAACGAAATCACAAGAGCAGATGCTGTGTTCAATAATACTTTCGATAAAATTAAATTGTGCCTTGGAGATAATTGGCAATTAAACTCAACAAATTGGCAGAAGGCGGAAGATTATAAAGAAAAATCAAAAACATTTATAGAAAAAAACAGTACTAAACCGCGTTATGTCAAAGTAACCCTTTACGATTATGCTGACTCCAAGCAAAAGTTTGAATATAGATTTACTGTTGATGTTGAAATCAATAGGAAATAATTTAGCGAGTACTTTTCATTTCCCCAGATATTAATGAACAATTAAATGTCCAATAGTTATTCAACATATTACAATTCACCTATCGGTAAAATTGAAATAACAGGTACCAATAACTCTATTAAAACTTTATCATTTATTAGTGATGACTCACATTCAAATCAAGAAACGAACCAGTACTTAGAACAATTTCTAATTCAAATAAATGAATATTTCACCGGCACCAGAAAAGAATTTGAACTCAATCTTGATCCGGAAGGAACTGACTTCCAAAAAAAAGTTTGGAAAGAGTTATTAAAAATTCCATACGGGAAAACAAAATCTTACTTATGGCAATCAAAAATGATAGGGGACCAACTGGCAATTCGTTCAGTTGCGAGTGCTAATGGACAGAATAAAATACCGATCATTATCCCATGTCATAGGGTTATTGGCAATGATGGCAGATTAACGGGATATGCAGGCGGGCTTTGGAGGAAAAAAATAGCTTCTCGACCATGAAAAAAAATATTTTAATGGTGAAAAACAATTAGATTTATTTTAAAAACATGACAATACAAAAAGAAATAATATTAAGATCTAGACCGCGCGGGTTTCATTTGATAACAGAAGAAATCGTCTCCCAATTGGATGGTCTTGACAAATTTTGCTCCGGCATAATGCATATTTTCATTAAACATACTTCAGCCTCACTGACGATAAATGAAAATGCCGATCCCACTGTACGTAAAGATATGGAGGCGTTTTTTAATAAAATTGTACCGGAAAATGAAACCTATTTTGAACATACCCTTGAAGGAACTGATGATATGACCTCACATCTCAAAAGCTCAATTTTGGGAAGCTCCATAACTTTACCAATCACTCAGGGTAAGCTAAACCTTGGTACCTGGCAAGGAATTTATCTATGTGAACACCGAAATTTAGGGCATTCTCGGAAAATTGTAGTAACTATTATTGGAGATTAAATTTGAAATGTGAGAAATTTTCTATCTCATAAAATTAGAATGCTGCACTCGAATTTAGAAAAGGGAGAAGCGCATTAGTAAAAGTGATGAATTTAGAAAGACAATAAAACTTTATAAATTATATAGTTTACATAATATACATTATGGGCGGTATCATTCGTACTTGAAAAATCCTTCTCTCGATTTTCTTCCAAACTTTCCCGCTGCAACCATCTTTTTTAGTAATGGGCATGGTCTGTACTTTGAATCATTGAAGCCCTCGTAAAGTACTTCCATAATAGCTAAGCATACATCCAAACCTATAAAATCTGCTAGTGTGAGCGGCCCCATTGGATGATTCATACCGAGTTTCATAACAGTATCAATATCTTGTGCAGAAGCAACTCCTTCAAATAGTGCAAAAATTGCTTCATTGATCATCGGCATTAGAATTCTATTAGCAATAAATCCAGGATAATCGAATACCTCAACCGGTGTTTTGCCTAGATCAATAGCTAATTGTTTAACAATTCCGAACGTAGAATCACTCGTAGCATATCCACGTATAATTTCGACTAACTGCATCATTGGTACCGGATTCATAAAATGCATTCCGATGAATCTATCTGGTCGATTAGAAACTCCTAATTCAGTAATTGATATTGATGAAGTATTCGATGCGAAAATACAATCTTGATTAACTATACTATTTAAAGTATTATAAATAGATAGTTTAGCCGATTTTTTCTCAATGATAGCTTCGATAATTAACATTGTATCTTTAGGAATCGCTTCTATTTGTGTTCCTGGTTGGATTTTAGATAGTGTTGATTCTTTCTGATCAATTGTAATAATATTTTTTTTAATCTGGCGGTCTAAACTTGAGCTTATAGTTTTGATCCCTTTATCTAAATAAATCTGCTCCGTATCAATTAATGATACATTAAAATCTTTCGAAGCAAATACTTGCGCAATGCCACTGCCCATCGTTCCGGCACCAATTACTGCTACATTTTTAATTTCCATAATAAGATCCAACCAGTTTTTCGTGTGATCACTAACTTCGACCTACCACTTCCCTATTTAGTCAATTGATGCAGAAAGGTAAAATTTTATTCAACTTCGAAAGATAAACAACATTTTAATTTGCCGCATGGACCGCTAAGTTTGCCCATACTTGAAAGGAGATTTTGTTCATTTGCCAAATGAGTGGTAATCCTTCTGAAACCTGCAAGAAATGAAATACAACAAAACTCTCTACCGCATGTTCCCATTCCGCCTAATTTTTTAGCTTCATCACGAACACCTATTTGACGCAATTCAATCCTGGTTTTAAATTCGGCTGCTAATCCTTTTGCTAATTCTCTAAAATCAACCCTACTTTCTGATGTATAGAAAAAAAATAACTTCTTGCGGTCAAATTGATAATGAATACTCACCAATTTCATACTTAAGTTTAATTTGTTAATTGCATCTCTAAATATTTTGACTGCCTTTTCCTCATCATGTAGATTTTTCCTGACACGATCTAAATCTTCCACACTTGCTTTTCTTATAACAAGAGGAAGATTTTCCCCGTAGAACCCAATGGATTGTCTCTTTAACCTAACAATCTCGCCTATTAATTTTACTTGTGCTACTTCCAACGATTCATCCAACTGAACTATTATAAAGTCGTCTGGGAATAATTCTGTTTCACATTTATCATTAATTTCGCAGTAGTCACAATTTAATAAGCCGTTACAATTTATTTCGATAATTTTCCGTTTATCAACCGGGTTTGTGTGAGAAACACAGGATGAACAAGCAAAACAACCACTGATGTTATTATGCTTATCCTGAATATTTCTTATTATTATTGACTCGAAAAGATTATTAGCATTATGGTTTTCATTCGAATGCTCTGCGCATCCATTTTCTTGGACACACTTAGTAAGGGAGAGATCTATATGGTACAAAGCTTATTTCCTTATTGAGAGAGAAGCTATTTCAAATATAAGATTCAGACTAACGACATTCAAGTTTACATTTTTAGTTTGTAGTCTTTCCAAATTATCAATAGAATAAAATATTTTATTAATATCAGCATTAGTATATCTAGAATTAAATTTGGATAGAGTCTCCGAATATTCACTGAAATAATAATCGAATATCGAATGCCGATTTTTTATAACGTCATTTAACCATGTTTTTATCATTCTTGCAAGAATGTTGAT
The DNA here is from genome assembly GCA_026390795.1 of Ignavibacteriales bacterium. Classification (NCBI taxonomy): domain Bacteria; kingdom Pseudomonadati; phylum Ignavibacteriota; class Ignavibacteria; order Ignavibacteriales; species Ignavibacteriales bacterium. The sequence goes on along the minus strand of JAPLFG010000001.1, from coordinate 238,514 downwards.
GGATTGATCTGAATTATTCTTGAAAAATTCTGTTAATTCCTTATAAGCGGAATGATATTTTTTAGCTAATGAATATCGAAGGATTGAAATGGTTCTTTCCAAAATATTTTCAAATTGATTATTTATTAAGTCAAGAGCGGTAAGCGGAGAACCTTCTGAAAACTTAGAAACTTTCTCGGCTAATTCATTATCAATCGAAAAGTTATTTTTCAGAATTGTAGAAACAGAACTAAATGAGAGTGGTTCAAAGCTCACATGCCAACATCTTGATTGTATCGTAGGCAACAATTTTTCTTTATCGGATGTAATAAAAACGAAAATGATTCCTTCTGGTGGTTCTTCCAAACTTTTTAATAATGCATTTTGGGCAGTTTCGTTCATTTTATGAGCGTCGAGAATCACAATAAACCTATATTTAATATCATCTGTTGTTGTAGTGATATATTTTCTAATTTCTCTAACGCTATTTATTTTAATCGTATTTGCATTTTCAACAGAAATCCGGTGATAAGGGTTTTCAATTTTCAATTTTATTTCTTCATTTATCTCATCAATAATCTCTTTCGAAAGTTTTTCAGTAGCCGAATCTTCAGCCCCCTCTCCTTTTCCACGCGGTAATGGTATAATTAACTTAATGTATGGTTCTTGCAAGGACGATATTTTTTTTTGGATAAGATGTTGCTTTGAGCTGTCATTTGATGAGTTGATTAACTTTGCAAATTGCAGTGTAGTAAAAAATTTACCAACTCCTTCGGGACCAAAAAAAAGGAAGGCGTGTGGAACACGCCTTCCTTCATAAATATTATTTAGAATTTCTTTGGCTTTTACCTGTTCAAATACAATATCCCATATTTCATTCATTCTTTAACCAATTATTACGACTTAAACTCATCATCATCATTATAAAAGAAATCTTCGTCACTTGGATAATCTGGCCAAATATCTTCAATTGTCTCATAAGGTTCGTCGGAATCCTCTAATTCTAAAAGATTTTCCACAACTTCGAGTGGTGCACCGATACGTTCGGCATAATCTATTAATTCTTCTTTAGTGGCTGGCCACGGAGCGTCATCAAGATAAGATGCTAATTCGACGGTCCAAATCATTGTCAAGTCTCCTGAAATGTTTTCTATTTTTTGACAACTTCAAAAATGCTTACATCATCATAGATAAAATTTCTTGGATCCAAAGGTATTCCGTCATGTCTGACTTCGTAGTGTAAATGTGGACCTGTTGAAAGTTCTCCTGAATTTCCGCTCAGTGCTATAAAATCACCTCTTTGAAGATGCTGTCCTTCTTTAACTTTAATACTTTGTAAATGTGCAAATATTGTTCTGTAGCCAAATCCGTGATCTATCTCTACTGTAATTCCATAACCGCTGCGACGTCCTATGAACGCAACAGTGCCGGCACCCGGAGCGTATACTTTTGTACCGGTATCAGTAATAATATCAACACCATTGTGCATTCTCATAATTTTAAGAATCGGATGAAATCTCATGCCAAAATCGTCTGCAATTCTTCCTTCACACGGTCGAATTGCCGGAATCACTTCAAAGAGCTTTTCGTTATTCTGAAAGGCTTTATTAATCTCATCGTAATTATTTTTTTCAAGTTTAACTTTAAGTGAAATATTATGTACATAGGAATCAAGTTGATCAATATAATTTTCATAACCGCCAAGACTGGAAGTTCTAATAGGTTCAAATACGTTACCGCCCGTTCCGAGTGTTTCATCAGGATTAGCAGGTTCTAGATTAGCTTTAAGTCTTAAATCGTGGCTCTGCGTGGTCAAGGAAGTGAGTCTATTATCAAGCTGATCAAATAAATTTTTGTAGTGGTCAAGTTTTTCTTTAAGAAGTGTGTTAGTAGTTTTTAATGATTTTACTTCTGAGTCTGGATTAATAAATTCATTGAAAACAAGGAAAGTGCCAAACACAAAGAACGATACAAGTACCGCAAAGAATAAAATGAGGAATACGAATTTCTTATAGAAATTGCGTATCTCCACAAATTTCAATTTAGATTTTGAAAAGTAGTAAAATTTTTTCATAGTATTTTCGGTTGCGAAGATAGCAAATCATCCCTCTGTAGTCAAGCAATAAAGAGAGCAAATATTACTCAAAATCATGTTCAAAATAATCAACGGCACGGTTCATTTCTTCATTTTTTTGACGAATTTTGGATGTTATTCGATCTTGCAGCACTTTTGCTGCATCATAACCGTAATGTTTAAGAAGATAGTTTAAAGCAATTATCTCCGAAACCACCGTAATATTTTTTCCAGGTAGGATCGGTAACTTAACAAATGGTATTTCGACGTCCATAATGGGAGTGGTAGAATTATCGAGACCTGTACGGGTATACTCATTTTGTTCATTCCAAACTTCGAGTTCTATAACTACTTCAAGACGCTTCTGAAATCTTATGGCTCTAATGCCGAACATGCTTCTTATGTCAATGATGCCGATTCCACGGAGTTCCATAAAATGTTTTACAATATCGGTTCCGGCACCCATAAGGATTCCTTCACCTTTCTTGGTTATAATTACAACATCATCGGCTACTAATCGATGTCCCCTCTCAACTAAGTCTAGTGCAACCTCACTTTTACCAATTCCGGATTTGCCAACAAACAACATTCCTACTCCGTACACATCAACAAGAGAACCATGAAGGGAAAGGCGCGGTGCAAACTGATCATCAAGAAAATCTGAAATTAAAAAAATTGCTTTGGTTGTAGAGAAGGCCGATCCGAAAATCGGAATTTTATATTTATTACCAAGTTCAAGCATTTCCGGTGTGGGTTCGTGTTCGTTGGAAATTATTAAACAAGGAATAGCATATTTAAAAATATTTTCGAGGGATCGGGTCCTTTCTTCAATTGATAGATTTAGTAAATAACGCATCTCCGTATTGCCAAATACTTGAACTCGGCTGTAAGAAAATAATTCCAAAAAGCCGGCTAATGGTAAACCCGGTCTATGCAAGTTTGGATCTTTTATTAGACGATCAAATCCAACTCTGTCATTTAGGAGACGTATTTTGAATCTGTCTACTATGCTGTTATAAAAAGATTCTACAGTAATACTTTCTCTTTGTGAAATTGCACCTTCATTGATTTTCATTTTTTAGGCCTGACCAACCGTTTTGTTTTAAGTTTTGTAAGCTGTTTTTTAATTTTTTCTATAGAAAGAGTAACCGATTTTTCAAATTCTTCACTTGAAGTCTCAACAGTAATAATTTTTTTAGGAACTGTGAGATTAATTTCAGCAGTTTTAATACTGTCTTTCAGATGAGTAAAACTCAAAATTACACCAGCCGAAATAATTTCATCGTTATATTTTTCTAGAACGCTTACTTCCCCACGAATGAATTCTTTTAGCGATTCTTTCGCTCTAAATTTGCGAGAAGTGATATTAATGTTCATAGTTACTCCTTCATGATTTTGGATGAGCCTTTTTATATGATTTTTTTAATCGTTCTATGCTAACATGCGTATAAATTTGAGTTGTGGAAAGATTTTCATGACCAAGAATTTCTTTGACTGCCATTAGGTCAGCTTCTCTATCTAACATATGGGTTGCTGCACTGTGACGCAATATATGAGGACTTTTTTTATCAATTTTTTGATATTTCAAATAATGATTCACAATTCTATAAATAGTGTGCCGTGATAGTCTTTTATTATCACCGTCTACAAAAAGCGCTTGTGAATGCTGATACGGCATTAGTGAACTAATATATATTTTTAATACCTCTCTCGATTTTGATCCCATTGGCACAATTCTAAACTTAGAACCTTTCCCTAGAACTTTGATGCTATTAGTATCAAAATCAATATCACCAACATTTAGCGAACATAATTCCGAAACACGCAGAGCTGAGCCATATAATAACTCAAAAATCGATTTAATCCTGACTGCATTAGCAAGGTCATTTTCTTTATCAACCAAACTAAAAATTTCTGAATAAGAATCAACATTAATTGTTTCCGGCAAACCGCGTTTAACTTTTGGATTTGGAATTCTTGATATTGGATTTTTTTCTATTAAGTCATTTCGAATAGCAAAATTAAGAAGTCTTCTAATTGCTGAAAGCTTTCTGGAAATCGTGCTTTTTGAAACACCACTTTCACTAAGATGAATAATAAAATGACGGATCGTTTTGTCTGTAATCTTTTGTATTAAATTAATTTCTTTATCGCAACAGAAAGAAATGAATTCATTGAGGTCGCGTGTATAAGCATCAATTGTGTTTTGAGATGCGCGGCTTATACCAGAAAGTTCGGCAAGCATTCGATTTAAGACGTTCTCTAGATCGAACTGCGTCATTTAATTGCCATTAAAATTGAGAAATTATTTTTTAGATCTCATCGTCCGAAGCAAGAGCGACTTCTTCTTCCTCTTCTTTCGGCTTTGGCATTGTCCAGCTTGCAAAATCGCAATCCGGGTAACGGTTACAACCGTAGAATATCTTTCCTCGTTTGGTTCTTCTTGTAATTACTTCTCCATCGCTGCATTTCGGGCACTTCAATCCTAGAGTAACAATTTTAGTAAAATCGCAATCAGGATATTTTTCGCAACCGATAAATCTTCCAAATTTTCCTTCTCTATAAACTGTTTTAGATCCGCACTTTGGACAAATATCACCTGTCGGCTCCGGTGCGCCTCCGTTCGGCGCAAAGTCTTTGAGAGATTTAATGTTTTTGCATTCGGGGTAATTTGTACACGCTAAATATTTTCCAAATCGTCCCATCTTAATATCCATATCCGAACCACATTTTTCACATTTTATCTTCTCAAGATTCGCTTCAACTTCTTTTAATGTTTTGGAGAATGGTTCATAAAAATCATTTAGTACTTTTAAATAACCAATTTCTCCTTCGGCAATCGAATCGAGTTCTTCTTCCATCTGTGCTGTGAAGTTTACATTAAAGATATTGGAAAAGTTTTTAACCAGTATTGTGTTTACCTTTCTGCCAAGTTCAGTCGGAATCATTTTACGATCTACCTGCTCAACATATTTTCTGTCTATGATCGTTCCCATTATCATTGCATATGTACTTGGTCGACCGATACCATTACTTTCCAATTCTTTGATTAAAGAACTTTCAGTAAAACGTGGAGGTGGTTTTGTGAAATGTTGATTGGGATTTAGTTCTTTTAATCCCATCTTTTGATTTATTTCCAATCCAGCCGGAATTAATAAGCCATTTCCATTTTGATCATCTTTATCCTCAAGGTCCTCATCATATAAAGTCATATATCCGTCAAATAAAATTGTTGTACCGGAACTCCTGAACACAAATTCATCGGATGAAATGCTAACCGTAGTTGTTTCAAGCCGCGCAGAATCCATTTGGCAAGCAATAAATCGTTTCCAAATTAATTCATAAAGTTTGAACTGTGGTTCATCTAAAAATTCTTTGACAAATTCCGGCGTGTATTTTAATGATGTTGGGCGGACGGCTTCATGAGCATCCTGAACATTTTTTTTATTCTTCTGATCGTATATCTTTGCTTTTTCAGGCAGATATTTTTCGCCGTATTTCTCATTAATAAAATTTCTGGCTTCTGAAACAACATCTTCACTCAAGCGGGTTGAGTCGGTTCGCATATAAGTAATCAAACCTGTAGTTCCTTCCGTGCCAAGATCAATTCCTTCATACAATTGCTGTGCAAGCATCATAGTTCTACGCGGACGGAATCTGAGTTTACGAGAAGCTTCCACCTGAAGACTGCTTGTAATAAATGGGGGATAAGGATTCTTTCTGCTTTCCTTTTTGGTAAGATCCGAGATAAAATAATCATTCTTCGATCGAAGAGTTTCAGCAATCTGATTTGCCAACTCAGTTTTTGTAATAGCAAAATTTGTTTTTAGAAATTCTTCCCAATCTTCATCAGTCATGTTAGGTTTTGGAGGAACTTTGATCTGTTTTCCATTTACCTCGTATAACTTAGCCCGTATCTCATCGCCTTTCTCAGTTGTGAAAACGGCAACAATAGACCAATATTCTGTTGGGATAAATTTTTCAATATCATCTTCGCGCTCGCATATGAGTCTTAAAGCAACCGACTGCACTCGTCCAGCTGAAAGAGAACTTCCATATGCTTCTATGACGGCACGCCAAAGGAAAGGACTTACTTGATAGCCAATAATCCTATCCATCACACGTCTTGCTCGCTGTGAAGTAACAAGATGGTCATCAATCTTGATTGTATTTTTCAACGCTTCGTTAACGGCTTTCTTAGTTATCTCGTTGAAAAGTACACGTTCTATTTTTTCTTTTTGAGCATCAGTTAAGATATCCAATACATCCTGAGCAATTGCTTCACCTTCGCGGTCCGGATCGGTCGCGATGAATATTCTGTTAGATTTGCCGGCAAGCGATTTGATTTTTTTTATTACATCACCTTTACCGCGTATATTCATAAATTTTGGCTCAAAACCATTTTCTATATCGATACCGAGTTTGGTCTTTGGTAAATTTCTGATATGACCGACTGTGGCTTCTACAATATAATTTTTACCAACATATTTATTAATAGTCTTTGCTTTGGAGGGTGACTCCACAAGAATAAGATCTTTACCCATTGTAATTACCTTTTAATTGACAGTATCTGAAGAGTATAACAACATTCTGCTCCCCGGCAGAATTTCGGCATCAAACTCTACTAGCGAGAGAAGAATGATCCAATTGATTTCCCGTCTTGTTACTCTGCTTTCCGGAAAGATTGTTATCTGGTCCAAAATAATTTCCAAATTTTCAACTTCCAATAAACCCACATTTATTAGATGAAGAAGATAGTTATAATTATCGGTTCCAAGAGATTCTTTTTCTTGATCAGACAAAAATCTAATCCCGATTTTCTTTTTGTGTTCTATAGGTTCCGAACGATTTTTTTTTGTAAGCACTTTATCATAAATCAGGCTGAACGCGATGCCTAAAGTTTGTGTATCAAAAAGTTTAGTCTTCATTAAAGAACGATTTACTTCCTCAATTGAAAAATTGTTCCCCAATCCTTCTAATATTTTTGCCAATACTTCTACTATTTTTGAAGTCATTTCTTAATTAATAAACCTTTAGAGAATTTCAGAAATTTTAGTACCATCTCATCTTCAACTTTTTTCATCTTCTTTTTCTTTGCAATAGTTGTATCATCCAATCCAATTAAATGCAAAATACCATGTATAATTAATCTTAGTAATTCATTATCGGCTGAAACGCGATATATTTTACTGTTTTCAACCGCATCCTCCAAAGAAATAAAAATTTCGCCGTCTAAAATATTTTTTTCAACCGAATAATCAAAGGTTATAATATCCGTAGCGTAATTGTGTCCCAAATAAGAATTATTTATTTCGATCATTGTCTTTGAGGAGATGAAATTATATTCTAACGAATTAATATCTAATTCCAGTTCCTTGGTAACCATATTTACAATATTCTGAACTGTTTTTTTATCAACTCTAATTCCTTTTTCACATGAGACAAAAACATTCTTCATTTTATAGCCAATCAATTGAATAATTATTTTTCACAAAAGATTCAATTGTATTTTTGGTGTATTGAAGATATCGTCCGGCAGAAATTTCAAATTCAGCAATTTCTTCTTCAGTTAAATCTCGTACGATTTTTGCCGGTACACCTGCTGCTAACTTGCCCGAAGGAACAACAAATCCTGGGGTTACCACTGCGCCGGCTGCGACCATTGCGTTTTCTTCAACAACAGCACCATCTAATACAGTCGCATTCATCCCTACCAAACATAAATCCTTTAGGATTGATCCGTGCAGAGTTACACTGTGTCCGATAGTAACTTTGTTCCCAATTACAAGCGGGTATTTTTGATTTGTAACATGAAGCATCGAGCTATCCTGAATGTTCGTCATAGCACCAATCTTAATGTAATTAACATCACCACGAATTACTGTATTGTACCACACAGATGAGTATTCGAGTATTTCAACATCGCCAATAATTTTTGATCCCGGTGCCAAAAAAACCGAACTGTGCAGTTTTGGAAATGTGTCGTTATATGGAAAAAGTTTAGTTTCTATATTCATCGATTAATTTTTCAACGTGATCTAACAGTTCTATTTTTAAAATATTTATTTAGATAGACCTTCTAATTTTTCTGCTTCTCCAAAAAGTGTAATTGCTTTTTTAAATTGCCGGTCAGACCGAAGTAAAGTCAAATACCAGCCGTTGTTCTTGAACATATCACGAGCAACATAAGCTTTAAGCCATGCACGGATCATTTCTTTATCAGTCGAATATCCTTTAGCATCATATTTCACTTTTTGAGATTCTGCAAATTTGATAAAACTTTGCATTTGTTCTTCGTTAAACTGAAATTCATCAACAAATTGATGAAGATTGTTTTTAAATTTTTCTTTCAACTGTTTGCTGTTTTTATCTAAATAGTTACGGACAAACTGGTAATAAATATTATTTTTTCTCAGCTCAACCGAGTAATTTGAAATAGTACCAGATTCAACTAAATAATCTGGAGTTATACCGCCGCCGCCGTAAACGGTGCGTCCATTTTTGGTTTTGAATTTTGGCTTTGCGGAATCCTTTTCAGTTTTATGATCGATATTTTCACCATCCGCTTCTTTACGTGCGAGTACATCTTGATAATATTTTTGTTTGTCTTTATAATCTCTTTGAATCTGTCTGCCGGAAGGTGTATAATATTTTGCAATTGTGATTCTAACAGCAGATCCATCAGAAAGTTGGATTGGTCTCTGTACCAATCCTTTTCCAAATGTTGTTTCTCCTACTATCAGTCCCCTATCCCAATCTTGAATAGCACCGGAAACAATTTCACTTGCAGAAGCGCTTCCGCGATTAACCAATAATATCAAAGGGATTTTTTCATACGGATAACTTTTCTCCGCGTGGAATTCTTCGTTAAATTTGTTTACTCTACTTTTATTGTATACGATCATTTTGTCGCCATCTATAAAAAGATCGGCTACATTGGAAGCTTGAAATTCGTATCCGCCGGGATTGTTACGCAAATCCAATATCAGTCTTTTCATGCCTTTTGCAGATAACTCTTGAAGTGCATTTTTCATTTCATCTGTAGTAGTTTCCGAAAACCGAGTCAAATTAACATAACCAGTTTCGTTATCAACCATTACTGATGCATCTACCGAATACAAATTAATTTTATCGCGGATTACATTATAATTAGTTACAAGTTTTGACGACGGACGGAAAATAGTCAACTCGACAGATGTTCCTTTCTTGCCGCGTAGTTTTTTTATTACGTCTAAATTTTTCCATCCAACACTTGCCTTTCCTTCTATTTTCACAATTCGATCACCGGATATTATGCCAATTGCTTCACTTGGTCCACCAGTTATAGCACTTACAACAGTTATCGTATCATTCACAATTTGAAATTCAACTCCAATTCCGTCAAAATTTCCTCTAAAAGTTTCTTCTTCGGCAGATTGTTCTTCCTTGTCTATATAAATAGTGTGCGGATCAAGTTCACTAAACATCCCCTTGATTGCATCTTCTACTAATCGATTTGAATTGACGGTATCGACATAATAATCTTCGGTATAGCTTAGTATCTCGCTAAATTTATCAATTTGTTTTTTATTGCCGGAAAAAGAAAAATGTTTATTTAACTGAATCCCGATATACGTTCCGAGAATCAAAAAGAGCAATAAATATGGCAGTTGTTTCAAAATATTTTTCATTATTATCCTTATTTCTGCGGACGCATTTGCGGGAACAAAATTACATCGCGTATAGATGATTGATTTGTAAAGAGCATAATTAATCGATCGATTCCGATTCCAAGTCCGGCAGTTGGCGGCATTCCATACTCTAAAGCCCGGACAAAATCTTCATCAATCTGATGAGCTTCCTCATCACCTGCTTCTTTCATCTTTGCTTGATCTTCAAACCGGCTGCGCTGGTCGATCGGATCATTCAATTCACTAAATGCATTGCAAATTTCTCTGCCAAGGATAAAGCCTTCAAAACGCTCAACCAAACCTTCTCGACTTCTATGCTTCTTTGCCAGCGGAGATAACTCAACCGGATAATCAGTTATGAACGTTGGTTGAATTAAATTTGGCTGTATAGTTACTTCGAACAAGAGGTCAATCAATTTACCTTTACTTTCTCCCCCTTCCATATCAACATTTTTTGTCTTCAATAGTTTAATCAATTCTTCATTCGAAGCCGCCAAAACATCAACACCCACTTTATTTTTTAATTCATCAACCATAGAAATTCTTTGCCAGGGCGGATTAAAATTGATTTTATTTCCTTCGATTTCAAATTTGGTTTTTCCAAAAACATTTTTGCACAACTTGGCAACCATGTTCTCAACAAATTCCATCATCCAGAAATAATCTTTGTAGGCAACATACAGCTCAAGCATTGTAAATTCCGGATTGTGGGTTTTGTCCATTCCTTCATTTCTAAAATCTTTTGAGATTTCATAAACGCCGTCAAATCCACCAACAATCAATCGTTTGAGGTAAAGTTCATCGGCAATTCTCAAGTAAAGATCAATATCCAAAGCATTATGATGGGTTACAAACGGACGTGCCGTTGCGCCTCCATATAATGGTTGAAGAACCGGTGTTTCTACTTCGAGAAGTCCATTCTCATCAAGATATTTTCTAATTTCAGTCACAACTTTAGAACGCATTCTAAAAACTTCCTTTACATCAGAATTCAGGATAAGATCCAGGTAACGCTGACGATATCGAAGTTCTTTATCGGAAAATTGATCATGAATTACTTTGTTCCCTTGTTCATCTAAAGTTTCTTTTGGAATTGGAATTGGCCTTATCGATTTTGAGAGTACAACAAATGATTTTCCATGTACCGATATTTCTCCGGTTTTGGTCTTGAATACAAATCCTTCTACTCCAATAATATCACCGATATCAAGAAGCTTAAATACATCGTAATAATCTCCGATGTCATCCTTCTTTAAATAGATTTGTATCTTTCCTTCATTATCTTGAATATGGGCAAAGGATGCCTTCCCCATTCGTCGTATTGCCATTAATCTGCCGGCAATTTTCACATCTTTATTTTCTAACTGCTCAAAATTATTTTTAATTTTCTCTGAGTAGCTGTTAATATCAAAATTATATGCAAAAGGCTGAATCCCTTTTTCAATAAGTGCTTTTAGCTCTTCGTGTCTGCGCTGAACCAACGAATTATATTCCTGCTCTTGACTTATGTTTTCCAATTTTCCTCCATATTTATCTGGGTACGTGAAAGTTAATTTCTAATAAAATTTACGAGGCGATTGCATACATTATCTTGTATATAATTTGCGAGTGTTGACGGGGTTAAATAATTATTTACAATGATCGAAAAAGCTAACGGTTCACCTGAAATGGTTTTTAAGTATCCAGATAATGCAGATACATTATTATTATAACCTGCTTTAGCATGGACGTTATTTTCTGCTGCTGTTTTTTTCATCCGGTTAATTAATGTCCCATCGATACCGCCAATAGGAAGTGACTCGTAAAAATTTGGGAATTCATCACTCTTATACATAAATGACAAAAGGTTAATTATTTGTCTAGGTGTTACCAAGTCTAAACGGGACAATCCCGAACCGTCTGCCATCATCATATTTTCTGGATTGATACCCATAGTATTAAATATTTCTTTACACGCCTTAACACCATTCTCGATTGTTCCGTAGTTATAGATTTCAAGACCGATTGTTTTTAATAACTGCTCGGCATAAAAATTATTACTGTTCTTATTCAATTCCTTGATAATTATTTTTAATGGAACTGATCTATAAGTATAAAGAGGAGTTAGATCATTGGGTAAAATATTCTTCTTTGAACTGTCGATAGTTCCTATTCGTCCTTGAATAACAATTCCCTTTCTTTCAAAAACTTCACGTAGAACAGTCAAGAAAAACATAGTTGGATTGGAAATTGAAACGTGCTCGATAATTGGTTGAGAATCTTTTTTGATATTTCCTGTTACATTAATTTGATTTGTTCCGCGCTGACGTTGAACTGATACTGATGATTCACCTAGTTCATCAACCGTAATAACTTTTGAAACAAGTGAAACATATTTAGTATAAGGTGTTATGATGATTTTTGCCGGAAAATTGACTTCAGTTGGTTCAATTTTTACTTCAATACTATTATCATTAAAACTCAGAGCACCAGAAGGAGCTTCAAACCAGCTTGATTCATAATCCCAGGTCCAGCCGTTTCCAAGTCCGACGTTATCAAAAAAAGTATCATCACCGAAAATGTTTCCGCTTATAACCCAAATTCCCTTTGATTTGAGTGTGTCAGCCCAATTTTCAAAAATTTTAATTTGATTGCTGGGAAAGAACCGGCTTGAGATTGTAGGGTCTCCAGAACCTTGAATTATAAGGTCCCCTTTTAATACACCTTTTTCCAGCCCTCCGTTAACATAAAAATCGGTTTCATAAATATAATTTGGACCTAAAAGCAAAAGCGCTGCGGCACTTGTAAATAATTTCATATTGGATGCCGGTATAAATAATTTATCAGCATTCCGCTTATAAATTATTTCACCTGTTTTCAAAGATTTAACAAGAACGCCCCAGGTGGCACTGCTAAAATTTGGATCGTTGAAATAATCATCCAGTTGATCACGCAATTCTACCAACGGATTTAATATTTGAACGGATTTTTTTTCGTTCAACGAATCTTTTTGTTGAGCGGATAAAACCGACAACGAAACAAAAAAAATAATAATTAGCTTACTTACCGTAAACTTCATAAATTTTTTCAATTTCACGATGAGATAAAATTCTATAACTGCCTACCGGAATTCCTTTAACCTCCAGACCACCGTAGTTTGTTCTCTCCAGGCGGTCAACAAAATATCCAAGAGCAATGAACATATTTTTGACAAAATGATTTCTGCCTTCTACGGCAACTACCAAAACCTTGTTACGGTCTTCTTTATTAATAAATTTAATTTCAATGAAACGGCTTTTTCTTCTATCAAGAAGAATTCCTTTTATTAATTTCAATCGGTCTTCTTCTTCGAGAGGTTTATGAAGTGTAACCTTATATTCGCGGGGAATTTTATTACCCGGATGCGTTAAATAATTTGTAAAATCTCCATCATTCGTCAAAAGAAGAACGCCTGTGGTATCGTAGTCCAATCTACCAACCGGAAAAATTTTTTGCTTTGTTTCAATGAGATCGAGAACTGTTTTTCTGCCCTTTTCATCATCCGTGGATGTGATATAACCTTTCGGTTTATTTAAGAGGTAATAAACTTTTTTCTCAGGTTTAATTCTTTCTCCGTCTAGCTGAATAATATCTTTATCTGGATCAACTGTAAATGCAAGGTCTATTACAGTTTTCCCATTTATATCAACGCGCCCATCTTTAATGAACTCTTCCGATTTACGGCGTGATGCAATTCCGCATTCGGAGAGATATCTATTCAGTCGTATTTTCATTTTCTAAGTCAGACTCCGGTTCTAATTCATTTTCCTGTTCAAGTTCCGATTGAAGTTCTTCTTCTTCGGCTTTTTCTTCAATACCACTCATCATAATTCTACGCTTCTGTTCGAGGAAATCTTCATCTTTCATTATCTCTTCAATCTCGCGCGGTTTAGGAAGATCGCTTACGGTTCTTAATCCAAAATATTTTAAAAACTCTTCTGTTGTAATATAAAGAAGAGGACGACCAACCGTCTCAGCCCGCCCTTGAATTGTTATAAGATTTTTTTCCAGCAATGTATTAAGAGTATAATCTGAGTTAACACCCCGAATTGATTCAAGCTCCGGTTTTGTTAGTGGCTGTTTATAAGCAATAATTGCAAGTGTCTCAAGTGCTGCTTGACTTAATCTTCTTTTTGTTTTTTCTGTAGACAAATAGCCGACATACTTTGCATGATCTGGTTTCGTAGCATGTACAAATCCATGTGCAATTTTTAATATAGTAAAAGCATTCCCGTTCTGTTCATACTTAATATTTAGTTCATCTATTGTCTCTTCAATTTCATCATCAGTAATCTCTGTGTCGGATCCGTCCAATGCTTTTATTGCAGTTGTAATCTCCGTCGGAGTTATTGGATCGTCTGATGCAAAAATTAAGGCTTCTATAACTGAGTTATAAATTTTATCCATTTGATAATCCGTAGATAATAAAGTCGTTTAGGTTTATTGATTCTCTTAATCCAATAGTTCCCGCTTTCACCATTTCAAGCATTGCAATGAATGTAACGACAATCCGGATCTTATCATGCATCTCAATCATCAATTCAAGAAAGCTAACATTATTATTCTCTTTGAGTTTAGAATTTATGTAAGTCATCTGCTCATCAATTGAAACATTCCATTTTTTAATTTGATGAACTGGTTCTGGAGGACGATCTAACAATGCTTTCTTAAATGCTTTAATCAAATCATAGATTGTTATGTTTTTTAAGAGAACTTCATAATCATTTGGTGCCTGCTTGGCATCTTCTTCATAATTTCCACGGTAATTGAATTTACGCATATTCGATTCCATGAAGCTCATCTCTTCGGACATCTCTTTGTAACGTTTATATTCGATTAGAGCTCTTACTAAATCCGCACGCGGATCAATCTCTTCTCCTTTCTCATCAATTTCTTTCGGAAGAAGCATTTTAACTTTTATTTGCATCAACGTAGCTGCCATCAAAATAAAATCTCCGGCAACTTCAAGATCTAATTGTTCGAGAAGGTGAAGGTAATCCATAAATTCTTTGGTGATCTTAGAAATTGGAATATCATAAATATCCAATTCATCTCTCTTTAGGAAAAAGAGAAGCAAATCAAGAGGACCTTCGAATTCATGTAATCTTATCTTGTACACATCAACCTAACTTCATTTTCTGATGAACTTCTTCCATCGTCTGTTTTGCTATTACTTTTGCTTTGGATTCGCCATCGTTCAAGATTTCTTTTATTTTATTAATATCATTTATATAATATTTTCTTTTTTCAAGAATAGGCGCAAGCACTTCATTTATTTTGGAAGCACATCTCATTTTGCAATCTACACATCCAAGAGCACCGCTTCTGCAATTTGTATCTATTTCCGGAATTTCACCCAGATTAAATTTTTTATGATAAGTGAATACCAAACAAACTTCGGGTCTGCCGGGATCGTTCTTTCTTAATTTTTGAGGATCGGTCACAGCTTTTCGTAGTTTTTGAATAACCACATCGGGTTCATCTGAAAGAAGGATTGTATTGCCAGCTGATTTGCTCATACGCTGACCATCGAGTCCAGGTAAACGCGCAAAATTTGTTATCATTCCTTCAGGCTCAGGAAACACAGGATTATCAATTGCGTACTGTGTATTAAATTTTCTAGCAATCTCACGTGTAATTTCTATATGAGGTAATTGATCTTCACCAACCGGAACTACTTCACCTTTGTACAGCAATATATCTGCGGCTTGTAGTACGGGATAACCAAGGTGACCGTAAACCAAATTTTCAATATTCAAATCACGCACTTGCTCTTTCAATGTTGGATTCCGTTCGAGCCTGGCTTTGGTTATTAACATAGAAAATATTAGAAACAACTCTGTATGTTCTTTTATTTGAGATTGACGGAATATGGGCGATTTTTCTGGATCGAGCCCGGCAGCCAACCAATCCGTCACCATTTCGATTGTGTTGGAATAAATATCTTCGGTTGAAAGATCTGTTGTTAAAACATGGTAATCTGCTACAAGATGATAATTTTGATATTCATCCTGTAATTTAATCCAATTTTCGAGTGCGCCTACATAATTGCCTAAATGCATTTTGCCGGTGGGACGCATACCGCTAAGTATTCTTTTCTTTGCCATAAGCCGAGAATTTTATTGAGTAACTAATTTGATGTGCAAAAATAATGAAAAATTAATTGAGATTACGATTGGAATAAGTACTGTTTCCAAGTGTCTTCCAAACGGCCTGCATTATTACGGATAAACATGATATGATTCGGTGCATAAGGTTTGATTTTCATTTTAAGTTTTGCTTCTTCGGGTGTTCTGCTTCCTTTGCGGTTATTGCAAGGCAGACAAGCGGCTACTAAATTTTCCCAGCTATCATCCCCGCCTTTCGATCTCGGAATAATGTGATCTATAGTTAAAGGTAAATCCGCTCTTCCGCAATAAGCACATTTATGTCCGTCGCGTTTTAAAATGTTTCTTCTTGTTAGAATAATTTTTTTGTAAGGAACTTTAATGTAATCGTTCAAACGGACAACACTTGGCCATGGATATGACTTTGAGACTGAATGAATTTCTTTTTTTTCATTATTAACAACTAATTCAGCTTTACCAAGAAAAATAAGTACGACTGCCTTTTTGACATTGCAGATAGTGAGGGGTTCGTAGCTTTGATTAAGGAGAAGAACTCTTGCGTTAAGTGATCCATTTGTTCCAAGTTTTCTTTCGAAGACTTACCTCCGTAAGTTTTATAATTTCTATTTAAAGCCGGATTTTTGATAATTACCCTTCCTTAAACATTGCAAATATCGTAATTAGATTAGAATAATGAAAGCCTAATCAGTTTTTTTCTGAATTATACCTCCCGCCAGCACATACCCTTGTTCATCGTACAAAACAAGCGATTGCCCAGGAGTAACTGCATTTTTAGGTTCATTAAATTTTATTTTGATTTCTTTTTCGTTAGCATCAATAACTACTGCCAATGATGCTTTATCACTATACCTAATCTTTCCAAAAACAATTTCATCTTTTTTTAATTCGGATTTGCTGACGTAGTTGATTTCATTTGCAACACAAACATCTTCAAGCAGTTCATCCTTGTCGGCAATTTCAACCGTATTAGTCTCTTGATCGATACTCTTCACATAGACTGGTTTACCAAGAGTCACTCCAAGTCCTTTTCTTTGACCTACTGTATAAAATGGAATTCCGCGATGCTTTCCGACCGTCTCTCCATGATAGACAAGATTGCCGCCTTGAATTTTTTCAACAACTTCCGGTGCTCTTTCTCTCAAAAATCTTTCATAATTATCATCCGCAACAAAACAAATTTCTTGACTGTCCGGTTTGTTAGCAGTTTTTAAACCGAATTCAGTTGCGAGCCTGCGTACCTCTTCTTTTGTGTAGCCACCCAATGGAAATAGCGTCCTGCTCAAACTTTCCTGTGTTAAACCCCAAAGTGCATATGTCTGATCTTTCCTCTGATCCGTAGAATATTTCAATGAAAAACGATTCAATGAAACGTTATGCTCCACACATGCATAATGACCGGTTGCGACATACTTTGCATCAAGCGAATCTGCTTTCTTTAGAAGTTCCTCCCATTTAATTTTTCTATTACAAACCACACATGGATTAGGAGTTCTGCCGTTGACATATTCATCAACAAAATTATCTATCACAGCTTCTTCGAATGCTTTTGTGAAGTCAACCGTATAATGCGGTATACCGAATGAAGTTGCAACATTCTTTGCATCAAATATTGCGTCTAATGAGCAACATCCGGATTCATGTTTCGGCGCACCGCCGACTTCCATGAATCCCCACGTTTTCATAGTTACACCAATAACTTCGTAACCTTGTTTGTGTAAAAGCGCTGCAGCAACAGATGAATCAACACCGCCGCTCATTGCTACTATAACTCGTTTTTCGTTCACTTATTCCCTTTCTGAGAATATTTCTATTAACCTTAACAACAAATATAAAGAAATAGTTTAGTTTGATGATGTGAGAAGAAAATGCATCTTATTCTGAATTTTTGGTAGAATAAAGAATTGCTACACATGTAACATAGTTCTCGGAATGGCTCATTGAGATTTTCAATTCTTTACCATGATTAAGATAATCCTTAAGTGATCCGTAAAATTTTACTTTAGGAAGTCCGTTTACTTCGTTATAGATCTCTACATCCTGCCAGCTGTAAACTGTATCTGTATCATTCGAAAGTGCTTTGTAGATAGCTTCTTTGGCAGCGAAGCGTGCGGCGAGATGCTGATATTTATTCGGTCGGGAAAGTGAATAATCTATTTCAGTTTTAGTGTATATTTTTTTTAAGAAAGCATCACCGTACTCATCAATACTCTTTTGAATGCGCTCAATTTCTATTATATCAATTCCAATTCCAAGAACCATATTACCATCCAGCTGCTTTCCCAAATCCACGTGGATCTGATGCACCATAAAATGTTTTAGTACTTGAATCGATTATAATTCCTTCCAAACGTCCCAAAGATTTTACTTCATTCAATTTATATCCCAGAGAGACAAGATCCTTGTAAGTTTCATCAGATAAAGCCGGCTTCTCAAAATCAATTTGATCTGGAAACCATTGATGGTGAATCTTCGGAGCGGCAATTGCATCATAAATGCTCATATTGAAGTTAATTACATTCATAACTGTTTGAAGCACCGCGGTAATAATTGTTGAACCGCCCGGTGTACCGATAACCATAAACGGTTTATCATCTTGCAGAATTATTGTCGGCGTCATTGAACTCAACATTCTTTTCTTAGGCTGAATCGAGTTAGCTTTACTTCCAATCAAACCATATTGATTTGGCGCTCCCGGTTTGGCGCTAAAATCATCCATCTCATTGTTCAACAAAAAACCAAGACCATCTACAACAAATTTATTCCCAAAGCCGCCGTTTAGCGTATATGTTGTACTAACCGCATTCCCAAATTCATCTGCAACTGAGTAGTGAGTAGTTTCTTCTTTTTCTCGATGCTGAGGAATTTTTGCGGCTGAGATTTTATTTGATGGAACTGCGTAATTTCCTATTTCGTCTTTTAATTCAGCTGCATATTGTTTAGAGGTCAGATAATTTGTTGGCACATCATAAAAATCCGGATCGCCCATATGTTCAGAACGGTCGGCATAAATATGTTTCATAACCTCTGCAAGTGTGTGAATATATTTTGCACTATTCCAACTTTCCTTATTGAAAGAAAAATTTTCCAGAACATTTAACGCTTCGATCAAACATATTCCGCCTGAAGATGGCGGAGGCATCGAAATAATTTTATATCCGCGATAAAATCCCTCTACCGGAAAGCGTTCAATAACTTTGTAGTCTTCCAAATCTTTTAATGAAAATAAACCATTATTCTTCTTCGATTCAGCAACAAATTTAGCAGCGATTTCGCCTCTGTAAAAAGCATCTTCGCCATTATCTCTAATCAATTTCAAAGTATTTGCCAATTCTTTTTGAATCAGAGTGTCACCTTCCACATACTTTATTCCGTTCTTAGTAAATATTTTTTTTGAAGTTTCTATTTTCAAAAAATCTTCATAATAAAAATTAATTGATTCAGCCATATCTGCATTAAGGACAAATCCTTTTTCTGCAAGATCAATCGCGGGCTGAATAACTTCTTTAATATTCATTGTACCGTATTTCTGAAGAGCGTAAATTAATCCCGCGACTGTCCCCGGAACACCGGTTGAACTCCACCCGGTTTGGCTAAGTTCTGGAATAAAATTTCCAATGCTATCTAGGTACATTTTTTCATATGCTGCAAGAGGGGCAACTTCTCTAAAATCGATTGTTGTATTCTTACCATTTGAAAGATGAATAACCATAAATCCGCCGCCGCCAATATTTCCTGCGCTTGGAAATGTTACTGCCAGTGCAAATCCGACTGCAACTGAAGCGTCAACCGCATTGCCACCCTTCTTTAGAATTGAAACGCCTATATCGGTCGCAATATCATTTGCGGTTACAACCATCCCATGTTTTGAATGTGCGGCAATTACTTTAAAAGAATAAGTTGTGGAGAAAAGTGAAAGGATAAAAAACAAAACCAGCATGAATTTAGAAGATGTGAGCATTTACTTCTACACCTTTTGATTTCAACTGTTCCATAAGTACTTTTATAAGTTCTCTGGCTTGTTGTATTGTTGTTTTTAGATCGTTCATCAAATCCGGATCATTCAACATTTTGCCAAGATTATTCTGGTTCTTATCTGTCTTATCCATAAAATCATTTACTTTTACTAAGAGATTTTTAGAAACCATTAATACACTGTTGATTGAGGATATTGTTAGCGAGATTGAATCGCGGTTAGTTTTTAAAAAGTCATTCGCATTTTTTGTTAATTCAGTTCCCGATTTCAAAAGTTGATTTATTTCCTCTTTATTATTGAGAACTAATTTGTTAAGATTCTCCGTAAGAGTGACGAGATTAGATACCGAAGTTTTCAAATCCGAATTAAACTCTTTATCTAATAACGTTTTGTTAAGTGCCGTAAGTGATATTTTGACTTCCTTAATTACATCTACGAGATCATTCTGAACTGTTCCCAGCATTGCCATAGCAGATGCAATATCACCATCAAAAACTCCTTGCTGCAATTTATTAAGATTCATATCAGTTTCGGAAACCCCGGGATTAATCTCAACTTTTTTACCACCCATAAGATCCAACATCATTACAGAAAATTTAGCATCTTCTTTTAAGATAACATCAAGAGGTAAATTTAACAATGTGTTAACTTTATTACTTTTGATAGTAATCTCGTCAACGTAACCTTTCCTAACACCGTTAATAGTGACCGGATCACCAACTTCAAGTCCCGCGACCGAAGGGAATTCAACATTCACTTCTTTCCTTTGTGCATTGATGGTCCAATTTTTTGCCCATCCTAGAACCCAAAGGAATATGAGCAATCCGAAGAATACGGTAATACCAACTTTAATTTCTGTTTTTCTCTGATCTTTCATATCGCGTCAAATAGTTTTTGAAATTGTTGAAATCGAGAGAGTCTATTTTTTTATAGCGGAAAATATGCTGTGCTTCACTCATAACACTTTGGACTCTTTCCATTGCTGAATCAAAAGGAATATGTTCATTTTGCTTAAAGAATTTATGAATCTCAATTTGCAGCGAATCCTTATAAACTGATGCCTTAACATCCGTAAGTTTCTTATCAAATTCATCTCTTGCCATATTAATTACTTTGTTTTTCGAGAATTCTTTCAAGAAATCTTTTTTATACTTAACAAAATAAACAACAACCATCACAAATAATGTAAACAAGACCACCGATGTTATGAAGCATCCTTTTTTCATTAGCAATAATTAGTATGTGATTTTTTCAACAAGTACTTTATTGATTCGGTTGTTTACAACTTCCGTTACAGTAAATTTATAGTTATTGTGAATGAAATGAAAACCTTGCTTGGGAATACTTCCCGCATGGTTAAATATAAATCCGCCAATAGTATCGTAGTCGTCATTCTCAGATGAATAATCTTTACCCAGCAAATCATTAAGTTCATCAATCGAAACTTTTCCTAAAATCATATAACTGGTATCGCTCAATTTAGAAATTTCATTTTCTTCTTTGTCGTACTCATCACGTATTTCGCCTACTACTTCTTCCAGAATATCTTCAAGAGATATTAGTCCGGAAGTACCTCCGTATTCATCAACAACAATTCCCAAATGCATATTCTTTTCTTGAAATTCATGAAGCAGTTCGTTAATCAATTTTGTTTCCGGAACAAATAGAGCTTCCCTTGCAATGTTTCTGAAAGATAGTGTTTTTCTTGATTCGGGATTCTTTAAAAAAGGCAGTATATCTTTTGCGTAGATGATACCGCTTATTTTATCCAAACTATTTTCATACAATGGAATTCTGCTGTGTCCAGATTCATTTATAATTTTCATTAATTCATCAAAGCTTTCATCTATAGATATAGCAGTGATATCAACTCTCGGAGTCATTATTTCACGTGCTGTAACCGTTTTGAAAGAAACTATTCCATGGATAAGTTCGTGTTCTCCCTCTTCGATGGTTCCTTTCTCAATACTTAAATCGGCAAGATCGGTTATTTCTGTTCCTTGAAGAACAGATTTAGATTTATCAAAATTAAAACGTGATGTTACGAAAACTAAAAGATCGGTCAATATCTTTGAAACTGGATAGAATATTATGCTGATCCAATAGAGAGGAATAGCAACCAACTTTGCAAATTGAAGAGGATATTTTTGTGCCCATAGTTTAGGAGTAGTTTCACCTAACAATAAAATTAATATTGTCAGTAATGTTATTTGAACAAATAGAGCAATCCCGACGGAAATTTTAAATGTACTTGCAATCTCTAAAGCAATTACAACTGAAATTATAGATGCCGCAACGTTTACAATTGTATTCCCAAGAAGTATTGTAACGAGCAGTCTTTTGGGATGATCTAAAAGCAGTTGAATATACCCGCCGATTATTCTATGCTCCTTTTTAAATTCTCTAATTTTCTTTTTATTAAAAGAAAAAAGAGCAACTTCTGATCCGGAAAAAAAAGCAGAGAATAAAAAGCAGATTAGTAAAAGCAGAATTTTAGAATATAAACTATAGTCCAACTAATATTTTATCCTACACAGTTCAACATTCATATTAAAATGGAAGATCGTCATCTGGTCCGGTTGTAGAAGCATCCGGATCACTTTGAGCTGCAAAACTGCCGGTTCTTTCAGTGCTGTTATATTCCACACCTCCGCCTTCTCTACCTTCCAACGGAATAAGTTTTTCCGATATAATTTCCGTTATGTACCGTTTGACCCCTTCTTTATCAGTGTAATCTCTTTTTTGAATACGACCTTCAACGTAAAACTTTTTACCTTTTTTAAGAGATTCTTTGTAGAAATCGGGTATGTTGAAAGAAACAACGTTGTGCCAAGTAGTTTCGTTTAC
Source organism: Ignavibacteriales bacterium (assembly GCA_026390795.1). Lineage (NCBI taxonomy): Bacteria > Pseudomonadati > Ignavibacteriota > Ignavibacteria > Ignavibacteriales > Ignavibacteriales bacterium. The sequence continues at coordinate 215,825 of JAPLFG010000001.1, read as the reverse complement.
CCAATTGCCGTCTTTACCTTTATAGCTATTCGATGTGGCAATTGAGAAAGATGTGACAGACAAATTATTTGTAGTGAAGCGAGTCTCTGCATCATTTCCAAGATTACCTATCAGCATCACTTTGTTTAATGAGAATGCCAAATTATTCACCTTTATTTGTTAGAAATGTTTCTTGCTCTAAATTTATCATTATTAGTTGAAATTACAAATACCGAATAACGATGCGGGATAATATACCAGATTCTAATTCAGAAAGTCGATACGTTCATCTATACCAATTTTCAACACAAATTTTACTTGCTGAATAGTATCCTATTCAAGAGTTATAACGAAAGCATCTTTGAATGAAGGAATTTGCCAAATATTATTTTTAACTTTTTCCGCTTCTTCATGAGTGGCAAACGGCTGCAAACGAACCACGAAGCGTTTATCACTGTCGCGCAATGTTATACTCATTACGTAATCAATCTTAGCTTGATTTTCTTGTACAAATGATTGTGCACGATCTTGAGAAGAGAAAACACCTACCTGAACATAAAATTTTTTGACTGATGTGACAGGTTCGTTTTTTACATTTACTTTATTCTCTACTTTGCTAGAATCTACATTTTTCGGTAATTGCTGCTTTGGGGTTTCTACTTTTGTTGTATCTTTTTTAGTTACATCATCGAATAGATAAACTTCCGGATCTTTTTTCTGCTGCTGAGTAGTTTCTTGAGAAGCAGAGCAGGCAAAAAGAATGGCAGAAATGAACATCAAAAAATAATTAGTTTGTCTCATACGCCTACACATTTAAAAATTACAAAGGGATGGAATAAACCATCCCTTTGTTTTGAATATTCTTAGAGACTATATGAAAAGTCAAGACCGAATAAGTGTGCAGAATTACTGTACGTGCCATTAAATCCAAATTTGGAATTTCCAATGGTTCGATCTGCAAATATTAGATACATATAGGAAATATCAAGACCTAAATGATCTGTTAACTTTCCTCCGAAACCGAGATTAATACCAACACGATTTGCATCCGGTAAAGTTGGGTCAACATATCCGTCAGGAATTGGATTTCTATCATAAAGCAATCCGCCTCTTAATGCAAAACTGTCTGTTGGTTTATATTCGAAACCCCAACGGACGATAAAAGTATTTTCGTAATTTCTATCAACTGAGTTTGTGTATGTGCCGCTAAAGGTTGGGCTTGCAGGATTATAATTTGCAAAAGTAACAGCTAGTTTATCATAACTTGACCAACCGACATATTGAAAATCAAATGTTGTTGTGAAATTATCGCTAGCCATATATGCAAGACCGAAAGTAAGATTTTGTGGTGTGGTTAGTGATGCGGTGATGTCGCCATTCGGCCACGGAACAGTAACCGGTACTTTTAGAATAGGATGTACAAAGGTGAAGCTAGCCGGTGTGCTTGTTGCTGTTCCGGAAAAATCAAATGTCATTTCACTTCTGTAAGTTAAACCAAATTGCAATTTATCTGATGCCTTATACAGAATACCAGCTGTAAAACCGATTGCAACATCAGATGTTCCTTCCATAAGTGTTAAAAATTCTGGACCAAGTGGATTAACAGCATTTACGCTCTTCTTTGAAATTGTCACATTTCCAACTGCAATTGCAGGTCCGGCGCTTACTGATAAATTTTCAAATAATTTGTAAGCTATAACAGGTGTAAAAAAGTAAGTTTCAACTTTTGTTTCAACAGCCAAACTGCGACCAACCCAATTCTGATCCCATTTTGTACCAAGACCGTATTGATTGTTAATTCCCAGTCCGATAGCTAATTTATCTCCAATCTGCTGTGTTATATAAAAATTAATTGGATTGAAGACCTGACCGTTCATATCTGTCAGCGTATTTTGTGGTTTTGGGGCTGTATAAGATGAAATAGGGAGAATTAATGTTGCACCGGCTAAAAATTGTGTTCCTTTTAATTGAGTTATACCAGCCGGATTAAAATAAATTGCCGATGGATCGTTTGCTAAACCTGTAAATGCACCAGCCATAGCCATAGCGCGGGCACCGTGTTCATTCAGCTGGAAACCGCTTCCGTAAACACTATTAGCAAATAACCCACAGATGATAATAAGGGTAAATAATTTCTTCACACAACCTCCTCTTGTTTTTGAAATTTCGGCGAAAATATAAGTAATTGTATTTGAAAAGCAAATAAGATTTCTTATTCAATTGTCAGGATAATTGAATCCTTCTCAACAGACTGTCCTTCATTAAAGAATATTTGTTTCAAGATCCCGCTCGCGGGAGAGCGTAATTCATTCTCCATTTTCATTGCTTCCAGGATCAATATCGACTCCCCTATTCTTATTTCTTCTCCAACTTTCTTTTTAAATTTCAATATGAGTCCCGGCATAGGCGCCTTAACATCCGAATGATGTTTTAATTTGCTCTGTTTTTTCTGAAGATCATTGGCAGTCTCTTGAAGTTGTGTCCTAACTACAGTATCGAAATAACAAGCATCAATAACGATTCCGAATCTGTCGCTGTTTAATTTATTTGAAGTAATTTCAAAAACACTATTATCTATTCTAATTACATAAGAATTGTTTGATATTTGAGAAAGATCCGTTTTCACTTCCCGATTGCCAACCTGAACTTTGCCATCGCCGAGAATCTTTACTAAATGTTTACGATTATTAATCGTAACAATAAATTCATTCATATAATTGCGATCGCCATGAATTGTTGTCGGAAATATTATTATTAGAAAGAGTATTCTGAATTTCTCTTTGTTTAAGGAGCGCCCCAAGTATTGCGGCAATTTCTTCATAATCCTTTGATGATTCATCTTTCCATTTGTCCGGAACCAAGGGCATAAATTCATTTTCAAGAAAATTAATATCGAATGTTCCGTCGAGAAAAGTTTTTTGTTTTAGAACCCAATTGAATGCCGGAATATTTGTGATCACACCGCTAATTTGATATTCACCCAGAGCACGTTTCATTCTTGCCAGTGCTTCTTCTCTATCAATTCCCCAAGCAATAACTTTCGAAAGCATTGGATCGTAATAAATCGGCACTTCGCTGAGAACATCAATACCGCGGTCAATTCTAATTCCCGGACCTGAAGTAAGCCTGTGATGAATTATTTTTCCAGTTGATGGTGCAAAATTATTATCAACATCTTCGGCATAAATCCTACATTCTATTGCGTGCCCGTGAATTTTCAAGTCCTCTTGTTTTAGAGTAAGCTTCTCTCCATTGGCAATTTTAATCTGCTGTTTAACCAGATCAATGCCGGTGATCATCTCGGTAACAGGATGTTCAACCTGGAGTCTTGTATTCATTTCGAGGAAATAAAAATTTTTATTCTTATCCATTAAAAATTCTATAGTTCCGGCATTGTAATAATTACATGCTTTAGCTGCTTTCACCGCAGCTTGAGTAATTTTTTCACGTGTCTGTCCATCTACTGCAATGGACGGTGCTTCCTCAATTACTTTTTGATGCCGGCGCTGCACCGAGCATTCTCTTTCGAATAAATGAATGTAATTACCAAACTTGTCTGCTAATATCTGAACTTCAATATGTTTTGGATGCTCAATAAATTTTTCGATATAAACATAGTCATTGCCGAATGCTTTAAGAGCCTCATTCTTTGCCCGGTTGTAAGATTCCTCAAAATCTTCCTCGCGGTCAATCTTACGCATTCCTTTACCGCCGCCGCCTGCCGCTGCTTTTAACATTACCGGGTAACCAATTTCCGCTGATATTTTTTTCCCATCATTAATATTTTTTATCGGTTCAGTCGTTCCGGGTACAATTGGAACGTTATTAAGTTTCATCAATCTTCTAGCGGAGGTTTTTTCTCCCATCATCTCAACAGATTTTGAAGATGGTCCTATGAAAATAATTCCGGACTGTTCAACCATTCGGATAAATTCCGGATTTTCTGATATAAATCCGTAACCGGGATGAATAGCATCTGCTCCAATTTCTTTTGCAAGTTTTATAATTTTTTCTTTGTTGAGATATGATTCATTTGCGGGAGAAGGACCGATTAAGTATGCCTCGTCCGCTCTTCTAACATGAAGTGCATTTTTGTCTGCCTCAGAATAAATTGCTACCGAGGTTATCCCCAACTCGCGGCATGCTTTAATTATTCTGTGAGCAATTTCACCGCGGTTTGCTATTAAAATTTTTTTTATCATTCATCCTACTTTAATTCAACGACGGTAATTCCTTCTCCGCCGTATTCGATATTTGCAAAATAGTAATTTTTTACTGAACCGTTGTTTCTGAGCAATCCATGTACAAGTTGTTTTAGTGCACCGGTCCCTTTTCCATGTAGAATTTCCACACGATCAACACCGGCCATATAAGCGTTATCTATAAATTTAATGATTTCAAATTCCGCTTCGTCTGCTCTTTGACCGCGTAAATCTAAGCGGTAACTGATTTCACTTTGATCAAGAGTAAATGATTTTGCCGAAGGTTTTTCAATTTCCGATTTTTTTGAAGGCAGTAAATCGGAATATTTTGTTTTCATTTTTAGGGTACCGACACTTAGCACAGCTTTATTTTTCTGCTTATCAATTTCTTCAATAACACCAATAGAATCAGTTTCTTTTATTTTTACATAATCCCCTACTTTTAATTCACTTTTTTCGGAAACAGATTTTTTTTCTTTTTTGAAAACGACCTGACTTTCATTTTTTATCTCTTCAATTTTCTTTTTCTCCTCTTTGACAACTAACTTATCTGCCTGAGACTCCCGGATTTTTTTAATCGCATTTTCAACTTTCTTATTTACATCACTCAGATATGTTTCTGCTTTTTCTTTCGTATCGGCTAAAATTTCTTTCTTTTGAATTTCCAGTTGTTCAATCTTACCATGATAAAGATTTGTCAAACCTTTTAACCGGGAATTTTCACGTTCCAACTTGTTAAGTTGTTCTTTTAGACGCTGGGATTTCTTTTCCAAAGAAACTAGAAAATCTTCGATCTTCGTTTTATCAGTATCCAGATATTCCTTTGCTAGAGTTATAAATTCCTCATCGAAACCGATTCTATTAGCAACCTCAAAAGCATAACTTGAGCCTGGCGTACCTTGATTAAATTTGTAAGTCGGCTGAAGATGTTCTGTATCAAATTCCATAGAAGCGTTTTGAAATTTCTCAAGCTGGTTTGCAATTAGTTTTAAACTACCGTGGTGAGTTGTTGCAAGAACTTTGGCACCTTTATCACGAAGAGTAATAAGCATTCCGGATGCAATTGCCGCACCCTCCGCCGGATCTGTACCCGTTCCAATTTCATCAAGAACCACTAGAGTTTTTTCATCGGCTTCATCAATAATATGTTTTATGTTTTTCAGATGTGAACTAAATGTACTCAGATCGTCTTCAATTGATTGCGCGTCACCGATATCAACCAATACTTTTTCGAACACGAGAAAATTTGAATCGGGATGTGCCGGAATTGGGATACCCGCCAGAGCAAGAATAACCAACAACCCGGTTGTTTTCAAAGTAACAGTTTTGCCGCCGGCATTTGGTCCGGTGATAAGAACGATATTTATATTATCCATTTCCAAATCCATCGGCACTGTTTTCGAATAACCAATCCGTTTGATAAGTAATGGATGTCGTGCATCAATTAATTTAAATGGCTTTTCCTGATCAAAAGCAGGGTGAGAACCGATTATTTCAATTGAGTATTTACCACGCGCAAAGATGGAATCAATTTCAGCAACTGCAGCAAGAGAATTTTTCAATTCTGAATTTACTAAACCGATCCGCTCGGTCAATCCTCTTAATATTTTTTCTATTTCCCGTTTCTCCGCAAAGCTGAGTGAAAGGATCTCATTATTAAGTTCAAGGGTCTCTTCAGGCTCAATATAAACAGTCTGCCCCGTAGACGATTCTGAATGGACGAATCCTCTTACGTGGCGTTTATGTTCCGCTTTCACGGGAAGAACAATTCTTCCGTCGCGTTGAGTTATATATTCTTCCTGGACAAGATAAGAATCGCTCAATTGCTTTAAAAGTTTTTGTACTTGTTTACGGAGCGACGTTTCTTTGTCTCGAATTTCAATTCTGATTTCACGGAGTTTTGGACTCGCATCGTCACGTATTTCACCATTCTCTGTAAAGACTTTTCCAATGAAGTGCTCGAATACTTTATCAACAAAGAGTTTTTCAGTTAACTCATGCAGGAAAGTGTGTCCGCCGTCTTTAGGTTTCAAAAATTGAAAAAGTTTACGCGATACTTCGGCAAGTTTAAGGATATCAATAATTTGTTTCGCCTGAAGAACTGTTCCTTCAATTCTACTCCGGGAAATGACTTCGTTTAAATCCGGCAGGTATTCAATCGGGGGAACATCATTTTTAATTAGAATTTCTTTAGCTTCATTGACCCGGCTGCAGTTTATTTTTAAAAGATCAATATCAGTCAGCGGTTGTAAACTATTTACAACATTTTTACCATTCTCGGTGATACAATATTTGGCAATTAAGGCAATAACTTTTTTGTATTCTAATTTTTCGAGTATCTCTTGAATGATCATTTTTTTATCTGAAGTGAGTCAATTTGCGAATTAGAGTCTTCATCTTTCTTTTCAATATATTTTTTTAAATAATCTGATGCATTTACATTTTTCCCGATTACTATATCAATTGATTTGGGAATAAGATTCAAAACAAAATTGTAGCTCCAAGAATTTTCTCTTTGTGTGCTATTTGGAAAACTGAAAATATTTAAGAACAGGAATAAGGCACTAAGAAAAAAAGAAATTTGGACTACGCCGATTACACCGCCGAGGAATTGGTTAAGAAACCGGTTTACTTTATCAAATGGGTGAATTACTCGCTTTAGTAATGAGGCAATTAAAATTATTACCAAAAATATTGTTATACCGGCAATGACACTTGATAAGTACTCATCATTATTAAAAAAAGGTATTAATAATTTGCCGACTTTGTGAGAGAATTGGAATGCCAGGAATACTCCAAGTATTAGACCGATAAGACCGATTATTTTTCTAACCAACCCATCTTTGAATCCCAGCAGAAAGCCGATGATGATGACAATAAAGATTATGTAATCGAGATAGTTCAATTACCGCTCAAGACTTTTTCGACGATTTCCTTCACGACTTTCCCATCAGCTTTTCCCTTTAGTAATTTTGCGGCAACAGGCATCAGTTTTGGAAAATCTTCTTTTGTTTTAGCCCCAACTTCTACGGCAATTTTTTTTACCTCAGTTAGGATCTCTTCCAAGGAAAGTTGTTTGGGTAAATACTCTTCAATTATTTTCAACTCGGCTTCCTCTTTTTCAGCCAATTCATTTCTTCCACCGTTACGGAATTGTTCAATCGATTCTTTTCTTTTCTTTGCGGCGGTTGTAAGCATTTTAATCTCTTCTTCCGGTGTAAGTTCTTTTCCCGAACCGCTTTTTTCAAATTCTAATATTAGTGCGCGTATTGATCGGATCGTTTCGAGCCGTATTTTATCACCCGATTTCATCGCTTGCTTCATATCTTGATTTATCTTTTCAGTTAAGTTCATAATTCCTCCACTATTAAATCGTGTTTTTACTTGCGCCAAAATAACTAATTAGATCCATAAATTTTTATCGTAGGGAAAATGGCAATTCAACAATATTTCCGGATGACACTTTGTAATTTTCGAATAATGAGTTCACAACGCTGCATATATCAACTGGGCTAACTAATTGTGTAATATCTTTTACCCATTCACGGTTCGATTTAGTATCAATAATGAATGGAGCTACTGCATTAGCGCTAAGACCAATGTTTGAGCACTCAAGAGCAAGTGATTTAACAAGCATATTTAACCCATTCTTGGAAATGTTATATGCTGCTTTATTAGCTTCCGGTTTTAGACTCGAAAGAGCACTCGTAAAACAGATTGATCCGCCTTTTGTTCCATACACCAATTTTGTGAAATGCTTGGCAATTAAGAATGACGTTCCAAGATTTATATTGATCATTTTTAAGAAATCGTTATAGATAGTTTCAGAAATTGCATTCCCTCCTGTAAAACCTCCGATTGTATTAAACAAAAAATAAGTGGCGTTACTATCTTTTCGAACTTTGGAAAAAGCATCAATAACATTCTCTTCATTAGTAAAATCATCTGCGTTTATAATTACAAAATTATTTTTTGCATTTCCCAATTTGTATTGACGGCGGGCAAAGAAATAACAATAATCATAATCTTGATTTAAGAAATATTCTACAGCAACTTTTCCAAGATCCCCGGTTGAACCAAATAATAAAAATATTTTTTCAGTTTTCATTTATTCTTTCTATAAATAAATTTAGCGCCTATAGGAAAATGATCGCTGTAACCGCCAATATATTTGTTCCCTTCATAAGTTGGAATTGCCCCGCCCTTTCGATTCCCTTCTTCAAAGACAATAAACGGCGGTTTAATAATTTCAAATGAATTACAATCGTATTTAAATTTTTTTCCGTCTATCAATGTAGATGAAATAATTATCTGGTCAATCATATCAAATTTACCTTTGTATAAATATGAGCCTTCCTCATTCGAAAATTTTTTATAGGCAAGATTTAGAAAAGCATTTTTAGATTGTTTTTTGCAGTCAAAATCTTCTGCCCCCAATATTTTCTCTACCGACTCATTATTCGGTTCATCGTTAAAATCCCCTAATATGATCACTTTACTTTTCGGAGATGTTTGGGCAAGAGTATCTAAACTTTTTTTCAGTACACTTGCGGCAGCAAGGCGGTTAATATTGGATTTCTCTACACCTCCAGTTCTTGAAGGCCAGTGATTTACATAAATATGAAATTTTTCTTTATCCTTTTTATGAATTAATACAACATGAAGAATATCGCGTGTAGGGTTGCCGTTAGGCAGTTCAACATGAAGAGCCGCGAGACTATCAATTTTGAATACATTTCTATCATACATCAATGCAACATCTATTCCTCTTCTATCGGGAGAATCTCGATGAGCAACAATGTAATCGTGGTCTCTCATATTATAGATCAACTTTTTAACAACATTTATATTTTCGACTTCTTCCATAGCTATAATATCCGGACCGCATCCGTGATTCATATAATTTAGAACTCTAGTAATGTTATTAATTTTATGATCATATCTTTCATTGTTCCAGCGTTTATCTGACCCGGGCAGAAATTCTTCATCATTTTTAAGTGTATCATCTTCCGTATCATAAAGATTTTCTAGATTCCAGTTTGCAACATAAAACGAATCTTTTTTTACAATTTGACCGTTCACTGTCAAAGAGATAAGCAATACCAAAATGAAGACTATTCGGCGAATCATTTGTTCCTCTAGTTTTGTAGTTGTTGTATGAATCTATTTATATTCTCACCTGAAAATATAATTAAAATAAACTAACGAGATAAGATGAGTTTGATGGAAAAATCATACAAAAGCAATCCGCTCCTACGCCCTAAATTTGTAATTATTGATGCAATGGCGTTAGCATATAAGGGTTATTACGCATTTATATCGCGTCCGCTAACATCCTCATCCGGTGAACCAACATCTGCAGTATTCGGGTTCCTCAATCAGCTTTTTAAAATCATTGAGGATACAAAACCGGATTACCTTGCAGTCGGTTTTGATTCAAAAGAAAAAACTTTTAGGCATGAGAGGTATGAAAATTATAAATCATCACGGCAAGCCATGCCGGAAGACATGATTCCTCAAATAAAGAGGATTCAAGAAATCATTAAGGCATTTAATATTCCGCTCTACATTTTGCCTGGTTACGAAGCAGATGATTTGATTGGAACCGCTGTTAAAGAAGCGGAACAACAAGGATTTGACTGCTACGCAATTACCCCCGATAAAGATTATATACAACTCATTTCACCAAATATAAGAGTTGTAAAACCTGGCAAATCAACAGATGAGATCGTGATTTTAGATGAAGATAAAGTCCGTGAAGAAATGGGATTCGATCCAATTCAGATGATTGATTATTTAGCCTTGGTTGGAGATTCAAGCGATGACATTCCGGGAGTTGCAGGAATTGGACCCAAGACTGCAGTGCCTCTTATTCAGAAATTTAAATCACTAGAAAATATTTATAAGAACCTTGATAATATTGATAAAGCTGGAATTGTAAATAAATTAACAGAGAATAAAGAGAATGCTTTCCTTTCAAAAGAATTAGCAACAATTAAAACCGATACACCATTCCACATGAATTTTGATGAGGCGAAGTTTCACAATCCCGATTTAGAAAAATTGTTTAAAATTTTTGCTGATCTTGAATTCAAACAATTCTCCAATAAGTTGAAAAAACTTTTTATCGAATCAGAAATTGAAAAACCGCAAGAGAAGATTGAAGAACCGACCACTCCTAAAAATGAAACAGAACAAATAAGTACTGAAATGGGAGTATTTGAAAAGAACAAGGTTAAATACAAACTGATCTTATCGTTCAAAGAAGCCAAGGGGCTATCGCAAAAACTTTCCGAATGTGAGTTATTTGTTTTCGATACTGAGACAGATGGACTGGACACACTTAGCTTAAATCTTGCAGGCTGCGCATTTGCGATGAAACCGAAAGAGGCATTTTTTGTTGCGACTAACCCAGCTACACTCTCAACTTCATTTTTTGAGTCTGATCTTAGCGACCGTTTGCCGATGGACGATTTCGTAAAAATTTTCAAACCGGTATTTGAAAATAAAAAAATAAAAAAAGTCTGCCAGAACGGAAAATTTGATATCGGTGTGATGAGGCATATCGGAATTGACGTGAATAATTTTTATTTCGATACAATGCTTGCGAGTTATGTAATAGATGCCGACGAAAAACACGGTATGGATGAATTATCAAAAAAATATTTAGGCTATAGCCCAATTCCGCTTACTGAATTGATTGGTGCGAAAAAAGAACCAAAAAAAATTTTTGATGTTGATCCAAATTTACTTTCCGATTATTCCGGCGAAGATGCAGATATAACATTCAGACTTTATGAATTACTCCGGAAGGAATTAAAAAAGGAAAACCTTGAAAAAATTGCCTACGAAATTGAGTTTCCACTAGCGCCTGTTCTTGAAGATATGGAGCGCACTGGAATTAAAATCGATACGAAAAGTTTAAAAGTATTCAGTAATTTTTTACAAAATAAACTTGACGACTATTCAACTGAGATTATTAAACATGCCGGCGAGAATTTTAATATTAATTCTACTCAGCAGTTACAGAAAATTCTTTATGAAAAATTGAAACTTGTTCCTCCTTCAAAAACCAAAACCGGATTTTCGACTGATGCAAAAACACTTGAATTGTTAAAAGGTATGCATCCTATTATTGATGTGATATCTGACTACAGACAAGTTTCAAAACTAAAATCTACTTATGCCGATTCGCTGCCGCTGCTAATACATCCTTCTTCCGGCAGATTGCACACATCATATAATCAAGCTGCAGTGTCAACGGGACGTCTATCAAGCAACGATCCGAATCTTCAGAATATTCCAATTCGAACGGAACTTGGTAAAGAAATCCGGAAAGCATTCGTTCCGCGCGATAAAGACTATCTTATACTTTCAGCCGATTACAGTCAAATTGAATTGCGCATAATGGCAAGTATATGCGGAGATGTAACACTTACCAAAGCATTTAAAGACGGTGAAGATATTCATAGAAGAACTGCCGCACTTGTTTTTAAAGTTGATCCGAGGGATGTTACTCCTGATATGCGCCGTAAAGCAAAAGAAGTAAATTTTGGAATACTTTATGGTCTTGGTCCATTTGGATTAAAATCCCGATTGGGAATTACTCAAGGTGAAGCAAAAAAAATAATTGAAGACTATTTCACTTCGTTCAAGAGTGTGCGCAAATTTATGGATGATTGCGTTGCAAGTGCCAAAAAGAAAGAGTATGCCGAAACTATTTACGGAAGAAGAAGATATTTAAAGAATATTAATAGTAAGAACCGTGTGGTTCAACAATTTGAAGCGCGTGTTGCCATCAACATGCCGATACAAGGGACTGCCGCGGATATGATTAAGATTGCGATGATAAAAATTTATTCGGAACTGGAGAAGCGAAAAGCCAAAACAAAAATGGTATTGCAAGTTCATGATGAATTGGTTTTTGATGCCCACAAAGATGAAATTGATGATCTGCAGCCAATGATCAAAGAGATGATGGAAAATGCACTTCCATTGAATGTTCCAGTCGTTGCGGAAACCGGTGTTGGCGAGAATTGGTTGGATGCGCATTAACATTTCTACTGTAGATCAAAGACAATTCCAGTATCTGCAAATGTTAATCCGACAAAAATTTATAAATCAAATAACCAAAGTTAATTTGAAGAAGGCCAAAGGAGATTCCGCTGTATAGATCCAGCCGGTTAACTTCATCAAGAGTTGATTGATTCTTTGAAATGACATAATCATCATATTTTTTATCAGCACGGATCTTGTAATATGCAGCTATGCCTCCAAGTACAGCAGCACTGCCAAGTAAGATCTTAAAAGTTGCCGAGCTGAAAAAAGTATCAACCTTTTTTAATTTTCCGAATTCAAAATTTGACTGATTAATTGTAGGAACATTTTCGGGTTTGAACTCATAATTGAATAAATAATTCCGTGTGCAGTCAGTAATAATTAATGTGTCATTAATTTCTGATTTTCCCCATTGGAGCGATGATTCATTCATCCTAAGATAGTGACTTCCCTTTGTCAATTCAGTTTTAACATTGCCTTTCCCAATTAAGACGCTGTCGACAAAAACCAGCGCATTATCTTTATTAGATATGATTTCAACTTTTGCTCTGCATTCTTGTGAGTAAGTGCTACTGCACAAGAGGAACACCGAAAGGAACAATATTGCCGATTCTTTCTTAATCATTGAGCGACGTTTTATAAGCATTGATCATTCCTTTATCAGAACCGAGATATAGAATGCCGTTGTAGTATACAGGTGATAGTTTGACTCTTCTTTCAAAATCATACGTCTTTTCTATTTTCCCGGTTACTGTACTAATTAAATAAACCTTTTTATTGACATCGGGCTGAACCAGAAAATTTTTAAATAGTAAAGGAGTTGTATTAATAACACCGCTGGTTCTTGTTTTCCAGATCAGTTTACCATCTATTTTATTCAGGCAGAAAATATCTCCGGCAAGATTTCCAAAGATAATTTTAGAATTATCATGAACCGGTGTAACCATGATTTTATTTTTTGAATCGAACTGCCAATTAATAGTTCCATCATTTATATTTATTGAAAATAATCTGCCTTTATTATCACCGAAATATGAATTGTTGCCATCAATACAAATATCGCCTTCGATACCGTCACTTAACTTAGAACGATATTTAATCTCACCATTTTTCGCGGAAGCGGCTACCAGCTCACCGTTTTCATTTCCGAAAAGTATCACTTCCCCATTTGACGATGGTGAAGATTTTGAATTTACTTTTGTCGCAGTACTCCACTCTTTAGTTCCGACCAAATTATATTTAATTAGTTCGCCCAAATCTGTAAGAACAATAATCCCGTCCTTCATTTTCAGCATTTCATTCTGCACACTTCCGTTAATTTTGAACTCATTCAATATTTTCCCGTTTATAAAATCGAATATTTTTAATGTAGAATATCTTTCATTCAGATTGTTCAGAATTAGAAACATCCTAAGATTATTAATTACAGGCGCAACTGGAATGGCTCCAGAATATTTTTCATAACCAAGCTGCTTCCCATTTTCGCTATCAAAAGCATAAACTTTTCCGGAAAGATCGGTAACAAATAAAATATTCTTATAGATAACTATTGAAGTGTTGCTTTGACTTCCGCTCGTTTCTTCAGACCATTTTGACTGCAACTCTTCGTTAATTGATATATTCTCATAAAATGATCTTTCGGGATTTTTTCCAAACATAAAATAACCGGGTTCACTTGGTGACATATATTTAAATGCAATTGGTTGTGTGCAACTTATCAACCAAACTGAGACCGAAAGAAGAATGAATATTTTAGTTTGCCTGTATTTCAAAAATCCCATCCGAAGAAAAATTGATAAAACAATCCGGCTTGAAATTGCGAAAAATCATTTTCAATTTTTTTGCCGATATCATAGCGTAGAGCAATCGCATTGAAAAAATTAATACGAATCCCAGCCCCTATACTTCCTAATGTTTCTTTGTATTTAGTGTCCCATGCAGAACCAGCATCAAAAAACGCCGCTCCCCTTATCTGGAATAATGAGAGACCGAATAATGGAAAATTAATCGAGAACTGGTCTATCAACGGAAAGCGCAGTTCAATTGAAGTCAACCACAATTTTTCACCGCGGATTGACCAGCGGTTCCATCCGCGTAAATCCCAACTTCCGCCGGCAAAATATCTCCTTGCTTCTTTTCCATTATTAATAAATAGTGCAGCCCGTGCTGCAACACTGCTGCGAAGTCCAAGGCGGAAATATTTTCTGTAATCTACAATGAACGAATAAAAATTTACATTGCTGAATTTTACATCGCTTGTATATCCTAGTAGAAGTCTGAAACGTGAACCATCGATAGGACCTGTAAAAGCCCATATCGAATTATCATGAACATATGAAAGCGTATTGGTAACTAACAAAGATTTTCTAGTAATTAAATTTGCCTCAAGATCTTTAGTGGAATTAGCAATATCAAGTTCGGTTTCCAACCTATCAAATGAAGAGAAAGGATAATAGAGAGAAATGTAACCGCCGTAAACATGTTCATAAAAGAATTCATCGGACTCTCTGATGTCATATCGCCGACCGGAATAATTAAATAATCCGTAACCGTAATTCGATCTATCTTTAAGGTTAACACGCGAAATGGCAATATTGAAGTTCTCTAAGATTTCACTCTGAATTTCTGCCGAGTTCGAGATGTAAAAAATATATCTATCATCACCAAGCATATCACTCAAGGTTAATAGTGCACCACCGCGTGTTCCATAGACGGGATCGGTTATCAACTGACTTACTGCATAATCCAATGTGTATTCTTTATCGTACTTCAGACGATCTGTTTCGGATGCAATGTTAATTCTGTCGACTGTCCATTTGGAGCCAATATCATCGAAAGCAAATGAAGCATATTTTCCAACTGTAGTATTGTTTAAATCAAGCGAGTAGAATTGAAACGAAAAATTTTCGAATGCCGAGGTTATCATAGTATGTGAATCAACAAATGAAAAATCATAAACGCTAGTTAAAAAATTGGTCACTTGAATCATACCTTGAGCTTTCTTCTCTCCGTACGGAATTTTCCAGATATTATAAGTGCCGTTATAATCACAAGTGAAATAAAGTTCTTTGTAATCGGGTGAAAAATGCGGTGTGGAGATATTCGCGTTCACATTTGTTATATACGATATTTCTTTTGATGAAATATCGTACTCAAAAAGATTGTACTTTTGTTTGAAGATGCCGTCGGTACGGTCAGAAGAAAAAATAATTTTGCTTGCATCCTTATTGAAAGTTGGATCAATATCCTCGTAATAATCGTCGGTAATTCGTGTAAGATGTTTTTCTGGAAAATCATAAATGTATAAATCACTAAACCCTTTTGTATCGGTAGCCGAGAAAACAAGAAGATTACCATTTGCAGAAAAACTTGGTGCTTTAATTCTAATTAATCCATCAAACCTCAAAGTGTTAATAATTTCTTTTTCATCTATCGAATAAATATGAAGAACATCCGTCGCCTGACTTTTAGTTACAAATGAAATTAGTCCGGTGGAAGAAACTGCAATTGTGTTTTCTAAAAGATGGAATGCTTCAAAAATTGCATCCTTCTCACCTTGGATCAATACTTCCGGTTCAGCAAATTCGGTTGTATCTGCAACGTAATTCATTTTCATCAATGAAGTGTAACCGCTGTGATTCCCAATGAAATAGATCTCTTTTTTATCGCCTCGCTGAAGAAATCTTGGACCAAAGTTGAAACCGGAATTTGTGATTTTTTTTGATTTAATAAAATGTGGATAGTTCTCTTTATATAGAGGAAAATATCTTTGACGTGTTTCGTAAATCCATTTAGCATCTATTTCAGAGATCTTTTCACCGAGCGTAAATTCAAGATCATCAGAAAATTTATTGAACCGCCAGATATTTTCCATAAGAGAAAGAATTTTATCTTCTCCGTAATTTTTGCTTACAAAGTGTAAAAAATCTTGACCTTCTTTATAAACTAAATATCCTCCTAAATAGTCAAGCTCAGATAAAGGAACAAAATTTCCATTAAGCACAACATCTCGCATCACCATTTCGCCTTGCGTGTCCCAATCGCTTGACCAAAATTCGGCAAGCCCTTCAGTGAACCATAGGGGCGGTACTCGGTCGGTTGTAATTCTATGATCATTAAGAACATTATAAACCTTGTTAGTCATAAAAACATGTACCAGCTCATGGCGTATAACATGTTTGAATTGGGCAAGATTTCCGAGATATGGTATTACAACTCTTCCCTTCATAAATTCAAAAAAACCGCCGATCCCTTCGGGTAAGAAACCGGGAATTGTATTTGTCTGCTGGAAATGAGTATGTGTATTATAAAAAATGAGTGGGATTTTGTTTAAAACATAATGATTGAATTTAACCTTGTGTTCATCGAATGCTTCTTCTGCAAACTTAGCTCCAATTTCAGCGAGCTCACCGAAATCATCGTAATAGTAAATATTAAAATGCTCGGTTTTTAGAATCTTCCAGTTAAATTTTTCATATTGAACTTTATTGCGACCGAAGAAGTAAAACTGGGCGGGAATAATTTGAGGTATAAGAATAAATACCCAAATATATTTCCGCCAATTTTTTATCAAAGATGTGCCTTTAGATAGTTTATACTATTAATTGACGACGGATCAAATCCGCGCATCAATGCCAAATAATATGTTGCCCAATCGCCAAGATAAATTGAATCAATCAGACGTAATTTCGCATTAGCTTCTGTGCTTTTAACCTCGATTATTTCTCCGCCGGCTTTCCGAACCATTTCGGATGTCAATTCATATCTTTTCTTAACTTGTTGATGATAAGCGTTGTCAATAATGTTGATCAATTTAAAATTCATTGTTGGTTTATAACCTTCCCAACCTAAAATTTCATTATGATCAAGTTCCGGCAAATAACCAAAGAACGCATGCTGTTTAGCATTTTCATTGAATTGACCTTTCCAGCGAGTTCCAACTGCTGATGTATAATCACTTACAGCATAAACCAATGGTGTAAAGCCCAATATTTTTTCGGCAATTTCTAAAGCTTCATTGGTCGGTTTTGAATATTCGGTTCCTTTTCGCTTTAACAGCTCAATTGCTTGTCGTACATTTTCTGTTTGATCCGGTACTAATTTCAACGAATGAAGTGTCTTTAGCAATGTAAAAAAATTTATCCAAAGTGCGAACCTCGGTTGAAATCCTTTCAACAATTTGGCAAAAGGGATATTATTTTTTTTTGCTATCTCTTCTATCTTTCCTCCTGTTGAGACGCAAACGATCTTACATTTTTTACTAATTGCCTGGTTCAGTGCGGCGATTGTTTCTTCCGTGTTGCCGGAATATGAAGAAGCTATAACCAAAGTTTCTTCGTTAGCGTAAGGAGGTAATTCATAATTTCGATTAACAAGGTAAGGATAGTTCAGCTCCGATCTAAAAAAGTTTTGAAGGAGTTCCCCGCCGATTGCTGAACCGCCAAGGCCAGTGACAATAATATTTTTAATTTTCGACTTATCTATTGTTGAAACATCGAAATCATTATTCCACGCATATTCTATTTGTTGATACGAATTAGTTAATACTTTGAACTGATTTTCAGTATCCAATTTCGACATCATTTCTTGCAAATTCATTTTTACCTCAATATAAGTTTTTAATATGGTCTTTTTCTTTTTCATTAAAGAAATGGCGCATACGATTATTAATTTCTTTTTCAGTTTTGAAGACCAGACATTCAGCCGCAAGCATTTGCAGTTCTTTAAAATTAAGATTTCTAATAATTTTTTTTATTAACGGCACCGCCGAAGCTGAAATACTAATCGAGTCCAATCCAAGACCGATTAGTAATGGGACTGCAAACGGATCAGCAGCCATCTCTCCGCACATACTGACCATAGTTCCGGCTTTTTTACCTTCGCTAATAATGTGGTGTAATGTTCTAACAACTGCCGGATGAAATTCTTGATAAAGACTCGAAACAATTTCATTCCCACGGTCAACCGCAAGAATATATTGGATTAGATCATTCGTGCCGATACTAACAAAATCTACTTCTTCTGCAAAATCATTAATTAAAACAGCTGCAGAAGGAACCTCGATCATTATACCAACACCGATATGTTTATCGAAACCTTTACCTTCCTTTCTTAACTCTTCTTTACACGAATTAATAATTTCTTTTGATTTTTTAATTTCAAGCATTGATGTGATCATTGGTAACATTAATTTCAAATTTTTATGTGAGCTCGCTCTTAAAATTGCACGAATCTGCGACTTGAAGAGCTGGGGACTATCAAGAAGAAGTCTGATTCCGCGCCATCCGAGAAACGGATTAGGTTCTTTAAAATCAACCGGTAAAACTTTGTCTCCTCCAATATCAAAAGTACGGATAATGACAGTTTCCGGATAGATCCTTTCGGCAATAGTCTGGTAAACTTTGTATTGTTCATCTTCATCCGGGAATGCTTCATATTCTTCGAACAATTGTTCGGTTCGAACAAGTCCAATACCCTTTGCACCATTCTGATTGATTAATTCGATTTCGTCAATCAGTTCAAGATTTGCATAGAGTTGAATCTCTTTTCCATCAAGCGTAATTGCGGGCAGTTCTCGAAGTTTATTTAATTCGGTATCCTGCTTTTGTAACTGATTAATTTTCTTCTGATAGTAGTGAAGTTGTTTTTCATCCGGATTAATTAAAACTTCTCCTTTGAACCCGTCAATAATTAGCAAATCCCCTTCTTTTATTCTGTTGGAAGCATCATGCAATCCTACAACGGCGGGAATGTTAAGTGAACGGGCAACAATCGCTGCATGTGAAGTCAAACCACCAAAATCAGTCACGTAACCCTTAACGTTTACACGCGAGAAAAGAACTGTATCTGAAGGCGAAACAAATGAGGTAACAACAACAACGTCACTTGTTATTTTTGATTTCCATTTTTTCTTTTTGAGATTGCGGATGATTCTATTTTTGATATCTTCGATATCATGCGAGCGTTCTTTCATATATGGTTCATGAGATCGATTCATCAAGTCGGTATATTTGGAAATTTCATCGTTAACAATGTATTCAGGAATACGCATTTCTTTTTTAATTCTATTTTGCAAAGTTGATACTAAGATCGGATCGTCAAGGATCATAATCTGCGCATCGAAAATTGCCGCACGTTTCTCGCCCAGCTTATCAACAGCAAGTGAAAATATTTTTCTTAATTCTTTTTTGGATTTTTCGAGAGCTGTATCGAGGTTTTCAAGTGCTTCATCAATATCTGTAATCGCTTCATTTGTAATTTCTTCTTTTTCTTTCTTGTAAATGAAAGCTTGAGATATTGCTATACCGGGAGCGGCGCCAATCCCCTTCATAATATTTTCACTATCAGATTTCATTTTATTACTCGTCAAATCCTCTATTGAAATAATCGACTATTTCGTTTGAAGCCTGCTCTTCATCAACACCATCGAATATCAAAGTAATTTCAGACCCTTTTTCAGCTGCAAGAGTCATAACTCCAATTATACTCTTTCCGTTGATGTTCAAGCCGTCTTTGATTAAGAAAAATTCGCATTTATATTTCGATGCTAATTTAACAATATTAGCAGCAGGTCGCGTATGCAAGCCTGCATTATTTATTATTTTAATTTTGCGTTCAATCATTTGTCTCGATTAATTAGGATGTTCGCCAACCAATACATCAGAGATTTTCCTTCATCATTTGGCAATAGTGATAAATTTTTCAAAGCTAATTTAGTGTATTTCATTATCTCTCGCTCGGCATCTTTTAACACACCTAACTTAATATAAAGATTGCGATATTTTTCGATTTCTGATCGTTCAATTCCCTTTTTCTGTATCACTTTCAGCAGATCATATTTTTCCTTTCCTTTTGCTTTTTCCAAAGCAAGCAAAAAAAGGTAAGTTTTCTTCCCTTCAAGAAGATCGCTTCCAACAGTTTTTCCAAATTGATTCTCTTCCGCCATTATATCAAGAAGATCGTCTTGAATCTGAAATGCCATACCTAGATTTTTTCCATACTCAGAAACAATTTTAATTTGCTCTTTAGTTGCATTACATAATTGTGCACCAACAGAACAGCACATTCGAACAAGCGCTGCTGTCTTCTTGTAAATCATCTTTTCATATTCATTGATCGTTACACTTTGACGAATCTCGAATTCCTTGTCCAAACTTTGTCCCTCGCATACTTCTATTACACCACGGGTAAAAGTTGAAACAATTTCTGCGGTATGATGTTTTGAATCTTTGAGAAGACTTTCATATGCAAGAGCAATCAAACTGTCTCCCGCGAGAATAGCTGTACTCAAATCATATTTATGATGAAGCGTTGGGTGTCCGCGTCTCTTAGTTGAGTTATCCATAATGTCATCGTGAACAAGTGTAAAATTATGAAGGACTTCAACTGCTGTAGCAGCATTATATACATTTTTAAAATTTCCGCCAACTGCTTTTGCAGAAATTAGAACAAGAAATGGACGCAATCGCTTTCCACCTCCGTTTAAAATGTAAGAGCACGGTTCATATAAAGATTTTGGTTCTTTATTTAAGATTAACGCACTCAATCGTTTTTCGATTTTTACTATTTCTCTATTATAAATTTTTCCGTATCGCACTGACTCGGTATTCAAAACAAATCCTTTTTTTTAATCAACCCAACATTGGTTAGTTTTTTAATACTATCACAGTTAGTTAAAAACATAATTTTCTTCACTGTCAAAAACCAAGATTCAATTAATTTGACAACTCCTTCAACATTACTTTTCATTACATCTTGAAGAATGATTCTTGCTGAAGCACTTAGATCAGCACCCAATGCAATCGATTTGGCAATATCAACTCCATTGTAAATACCGCCGGAAGCGATCAAAGTAAATCGAAAATTACTTTTCAGTTCTTTTACAGTTCTAACACAATAAGAAGTTGGCAGACCCCAATCTCTAAAATAGCTATCCTCTTCATTTTTTCTCAATAATTCTACCGCGGCCCAACTTGTACCACCCGCTCCGGCGATATCAATTCCTTTCACTCCAATCTCTAATAACTTTTTGGCAACAGAATTGGAAATTCCAGATCCAACTTCTTTGACTATAATTGGAGTTTGAATTTTAGAACAAATTCTTTCAAGATTCTTCAAAAGTCCTTTTAAGTCCGGTTCCCCATCCAATTGTAATAATTCTTGCAGCGGGTTCAGATGGATTACCATTGCATCCGCTTCAGCAAGGTCAATAAGCGATTTTATTTCATCGATTCCATTTTTTGATTTTGCAATTTGAGATGCGCCAATATTTCCGAGTACTGGAACTTTTCCGGCGTTACGTCTAACTACTCTATATGAAGAGTGATGCTTCTTATTTTCAAGTGCCTGCCGCTGACTGCCGATACCAATTGGAATATTAAGTATTTTGGCGGTCAAAGCTAATTGTTCATTTATTTTTTCAGCTTCTTTCGTCCCGCCGGTCATGCATGAAATTAAAAACGGATAGTTTATTTTCTTGCCAATAAACTTTGTGGAAAGATCTATTTTGTTAAATTCGACTTCGGTTAGCGCATTATGTTCGAATTCGTAATTCTCAAAACCATTTGTTTTGGCTTTAAAACCAACTTCATCTGTTAGACAGAGTTGAATATGGTCTTTTTTCCTTTGTGATATTTTACTTTCAGCCATTTTTAGCAAGAATTAATTTCGGTGACAAAATAAAAATTTTTTAACTCAGATTCTCTGATTTGATTTTCGACATTTTCATCAAAATGAGAAGCATTTAACCAATTTGATTTGTAAAAAGAAGATCTATTTTTTTTCAATTATAACATCTTCTAATTTTTATAAAGATTTTTAAACAGCATTCGGTTAAATTGTTCATCAAATTATAAACTAATCACTTGGGCAAAATTATGTTGAAGAATCGATTAAACTTTTGGCAAGTTTGGAATATGAGCTTTGGATTTTTAGGAATTCAATTTGGATTTGCACTTCAAAATGCAAATGTTAGTCGCATATTTGAAACTTTAGGCGCCAGTATTGATGAAATTCCGATCCTCTGGATTGCAGCACCTGCGACCGGGTTGATTGTCCAACCGATTATTGGATATTTAAGTGATAGAACATGGGGTAAACTTGGCAGACGTCGCCCTTATTTTTTATTTGGTGCGATACTGGCTTCACTCGGGCTGGTTATAATGCCAAACTCACCTGCTTTATGGATTGCTGCCGGCATGCTCTGGATGATGGACGCTTCTATTAATATTTCTATGGAACCTTTCCGTGCATTAGTGGCAGATATTCTACCATCAGAACAGCGCACAACCGGTTTTGCCGTTCAAAGTTTTTTCATTGGGACCGGAGCAATAATTGCATCGGCTTTACCATATATTTTTACTAATTGGCTTGGAATCAGTAATACTGCACCGCATGGAGAAATTCCACCATCAGTCAGATATTCATTTTATGTCGGCGCTTTTGCATTCATATCAGCAGTAGGATGGACTGTCTTTAGAACAAAGGAATATCCCCCGGAAAATGTTGAACTATTCGAGCGTAACAAATTAGAGAATAAGGGTTTACTCAAAGGAGTTCTGGAAATTTTTAGAGCTTTTACTGGAATGCCAAAAACGATGATTCAACTAGCTTTCGTTCAATTTTTCTCTTGGTTTGCCTTATTTGCAATGTGGATTTATTCAACGCCCGCAGTAACTCATCACATATATGGTGCAAGTGATCCGACCAGTACTTTATATAATGAAGGAGCTAATTGGGTTGGAATTTTGTTTGCAGTGTATAACGGCTTTGCAGCTCTAACTGCATTTTTACTTCCTTGGATTGCCAAAAGAACCTCCCGGAAGACTGTTCATATGATAAGTTTAGTCGCAGGAGGAATTGGTCTTATCTCTTTTTACTTTATAAAAGATCCAAATCTACTACTAATTTCAGAACTTGGAATCGGCTTGGCTTGGGCCTCAATTCTCTCTATGCCATATGCAATTTTAGCAGGTTCACTCCCATCGGATAAAATGGGGGTTTATATGGGGATTTTTAACTTCTTTATTGTAATTCCACAGATAACAGCGGCAGCCATCCTTGGCTTTT
Organism: Ignavibacteriales bacterium; assembly: GCA_026390795.1. Classification (NCBI taxonomy): domain Bacteria; kingdom Pseudomonadati; phylum Ignavibacteriota; class Ignavibacteria; order Ignavibacteriales; species Ignavibacteriales bacterium. The sequence continues at coordinate 192,519 of JAPLFG010000001.1, read as the reverse complement.
TGGTAAGCCATCTTATGGGAAATGAAGCAATCTATGCACTGCTTGTAGGGGGCGTTTCAATGTTTATTGCTGCTATGCTTGTGGTATTTGTAAATGATGTTGATTAAATTTTTAAAACCGGAAAAGCATAAGAAAAAAGTTGTAGAATGAAATTCAATCTATGAGAATAAAATTCTAATTACGTCTAAAAGCTTTTCGCGCAATAATGGTTTAGAAACAAATTCCGTAAAACCAGCAGATATAAAATTATCTCGTGCCCCGGGTTGGACATATGCAGTTGAAGCTATTATCGGAATATCTTTATAACCGGGCATTTTACGAATAATTCTTAATGCATCAAGTCCGTTATACTCACCTTGTAGATTAATATCCATTACAATGAAATCAAATTTCTTAGTTTTAAGCAACGGCAATGCGCTTTCGAAACTAGGTGCAAATTCAATGCTCTTTAGATCCTTCAATTGAACTTTAAAAAGCATTTGCGAGTCGACCTGATCTTCCAGATATAAACAAGAGAGTTGAGAAAGATCCAACTGTTTTTTCTCCGAAACCATTATTTTTTCACCGGCAAGATCTTCAGCAAATTGTTTTATCGATGGTTGTGTATGCTGCTTTGTCTCAGTTTTTTTAGAAGCAACAACACTCTCAACTTCCATTTTTTCTTTGTCACCAATAACAAATTTTAGAGGAAAGATGAGAGCATACTCTTGCGGTTCCCCTTCTTTCATAATTATTTCTTTACGAACAGATAATAACTCAATTATTTTTTTTGCAAGTTTAACAGAAAATCGAGAGAAGCCGTAATTCCTTCTACTCATATTTTCATCTTCGGAAAATATTTCGGTAAACGCTTTCACCAAATAAGGAGTTATTGCATTACGTGTATCTTTTATACGGACAGCACAAAAATTGGAATCGTAGATTCCGGCAGAAAGATAAATGGAATTTTCTTTTGTTATCTGAATTGCAAATTTTATAAATAAGCTTAACAATGATAAAAACTTTGATCGATCCGTCTCCAGCATCAAAGAAGTAGATATTTTCCCGTAAGCCATTTCAACTTTTTTATCTTCTGCAGTTTTACGAGTATTTTCTTTCAGTTCATTAATAACATCAATAAACTTTATCTCTTCCGGTTTAAACTTAATGACTTTCTGTTCAAGCGTAGAATACTCAACAGCATTATCCATAACCTGTAGCAAAAGTTTTTGATTCTCTTTAATTATATCGATAGCTTCTTTTTGCTCTCCGTTCGGATCTGGTATACTATCTCCCAATTCTTGTGTAAATCCGAGGATTACATTTATTGGTGTAAGTATTTCGTGGAAAACATTCGATAGGAACGGCGGATCCGCTTTACTCGCGGAATCTTCCTGCAAATGTTTTACATCTTTAGAATTCACTGGTTCATCTATAAGTTTTATTATTAGAATAAATGAATCGATATCTCCGTTGTAATCTTTTATTGGAGCCGCTATAACTGTAGCTTTTTGAAAAGTTCCCGATGGTTTTTTAAACCCGACTTCCAGAGTGATTGTTTTAAGAAGCCCAGAATGAAAAATATTTTTATTAACCTTAGCACGATCTTCATCCGAAACTAGAGTTATAAAAGGGCGCGTCTGTAGATCTTTTTTTGAGTAGCCCAACCGCTTAGATACTGAGTCATTTATCTCAGTAATAAATCCATCTTTATCTGTGTTAAATATTGCATCACCGGAATATTCAAAGGCTGTCTCGAGAATTTGACTTCGTTTTTTAAGCTCCGCCTGTTCAGATACATTACGGACAATATTTAGATGACATTTTTTATCATTGAATTCAATAGATGATCTATTAATTTCAACCAGAACTGAAGTGCCGTCATTTTTTTTATGGCGCCAAGGCCCGCTATAACTTCCCGGTACCAACTTGCTCTCACCAGATTGAATAATCGTTTGTATGTCCTCCGGTGCATATAGATCTGTTAAATCCATATTTAAAAACTCGCCACGCTTGTATCCATATAATTTTAACGCCTCTTCATTCACTTCAAGAAACTTGAGGTTTTCTATATCGTAAACAAACATTGCTTGATGCGAGTATTGAATAATCGCATCATACATTTTTGCTTTAGCTTCAGTTTCGGAATTTTTCTCTACATTTTGTACTAAGGAAATCCTTGTGCCCGTGTATTCAAAGTTCTCGTCAAATATTTTTTTTAAATGGACTTCGACGTTTAACTGTTTTTTCTCCATGAGGACATAATCAAATACTTGATCACCGGTTAATTTTTCATCTTTCAAATAATTTTCTATAAAAGGTATTAATCCTTTTTCAAATATCTTCGTTATCTCCTGTCCGATTAAATCCATTTTTTCGCTAATACTCATGAATCGTAAAAACTCATAGGTATAGGCAGAGATTTTAAATTCCTTATCAAAGAAAATGACCGGTGAGGGAATCTCTCTAAGATAAAACTGAATATTTGTTTGGTTTTTACAGGTTAAAGATTGCTCGCTCTTTTGAGAAAAACCAATTATTGCAACCACATTATTATCCAAATCACAAAGTGGAAACTGAACTACAGAGAGATTCCGCAAAGCACCTGCTGCAATTGGAGATGAGATACTATCAATAATAACTGAATTTGTCGAACTCATAATGTATGAATCAACAGTTTTGTAAAGATTGGTTAAATATTTTGGAAGGAATTCTTCTTCTTTTTTGTTCTCAAGCTGGTTTGCTTTAAAACCAAGGGAATCAGCATATTTATCATTGACAAGTTGATAGTTGCTCTCGTTGTCTTTGATCCAAAAATATTCACTCAATTCATTAATTTCTTTTTGAATTTTAGCTTTTTCTATGAATGTAAAAGGAAATGTTAATTTTATCTTATTGATAACAGATATAATCCTTTTGTCATCAACAATTTTTTCCAACTCAGTAGATGCGATCCACAATTTATTTGTTTCAGAACTAATTCTATTTTGATTCGCTTCGTTAAAATTTACGAGGAAATAAATATTATTCTCACTTCGCAAAGGTGAGATAACAATTTCAAAACTAGTTTGACCGAGTGTTGTTTCTAATTGTATGATATCTTTAGAAATCGTCTCAAATTTTCTTACATCAATAAATATTCGCTGAAGAGTGAGTAATCTATCTTCATCAAATAGTTCGAAAAAGTTTACTTGAGCATTTGATGCAGGAATGAGATTTTTAAATTCCGGACTAAGTGCAATTATTTTTCCACCTTTATCAATGATGACCGAAGGCGTTCCGGTCAAACTCTGCTGCAAAGTATTTGTTTTAACGTTGCTAGTCATATCTGTTAGAATATTACCCTTAGACTATTCGAATATGGAGTATATGTTTTTGTTCCTAATATTTGTCTAACTCTATAGTAAGAAACTCCACTCACCGGAGCTCGATCAATGAATGAAGTTTTATCTGAACTTACATTTCCAATCTCAACAAATTCATTAGAACCGATCTGGCGTTCAATTATTGTTCCTTTAGAAAGACTTTGACTATTATCTTTCCACGATATTTGCAAACCTTCTGCAACAAATGTCGAGGCTAATTCTGACGGAGCCGTTACATCTGCATGGAATGTTGTTAAAGTTACAATGTTGGAATAAGAACTCATAGTTGTTTGAGTAAAATATGCTACACGGTAACTATACGCAGTACTAGCTGAAACAGAATTATCATAATATTCGGTTATGTTAGGACCCTCAGTAATTTTAATGATTTTAAATTCGTTCGTTGCGGGGTCGGTTCTTTCGATTTGAAAAGCTGTTTCATTTAAGGCAAAATCAACCCACTTTAGATGGACTGAACTTGCTCCAATAGCTTCAGCTTGTAAATTCCAAGGACCGTCAGGTAAAGAACTGGTACTAACAATATTGCTGGCGGAGGAGCCAGATTCATTATAAGCTTTTAAATAATAGGAATACTCCTGATACTGGGACAAGTTTCCGTCTGTATAACTTAAATTGCTCACGGGAAGACTTTTGATTTTCCTATAAGGAATTTCTACACCGTTGATGACATCTCTTCTCCACAATTCAAAACCATCTGCGTTTTTCGGTAAATAAGGATCCCATTTGAGAATTACCGAATTATTTCCATAACGAGAGAGAACCAAATTTGTTGGAGCTAACGGTACTTTATCTTTAACATAAATGTTCTCTTGCAATTTACTTTCTTTCCACTTACCGCCTAAGTTATACACTTTAAGACTATAACTTATTCTTGTATGAATTAAAGCAGAATCAACTTCCAGATAAATTGTTGGATTGCCGTCTGTAGGTTGCGAATATTTTTTTTTGAGAGTGTTATTGACATAAAGTTCGAAGTATGACAATCCCTGCCCGCTGGCGCCATCTGCAGCCTGATAGTTAATTACATTTTGTCCAACCTTTACAGTATCACCTGTCTTTGGACTAAACACATCAATTGACGGAGTAGTAGATGTTTGAGTGTCAGTTACAGATTCCACACATCCGAATAGGAAAAAGACGAGGAATAATGCTGCAATTAAATAAGTAAATATTTTTTTCTTTGGGTGGTTCATCTATTTATTTTTTTTATGATCCAAATTTAATGAATGAGAAACAGTTTTTACAGCAATAATAAACTCAATTTTTCATAGAATTACTATATCTAAAGCATATAATTAAATATTTATCCACAACTAAAAGATTTCTGACGTGCGTTTCATATTTCTTCTATCGTATATAATTCTCGGTCGATAACTGAGAATATTCAATATTGGAGACCAAATCAATTTTCGACATTATCAAAATCTACAAGTAAAGAGCGAGATTCATGCGCATCCATTTTTTCTAAGTAGAAATAGATGGTTTGACCTTCACTTGTCAATTTATATTTTGGAATTTTAGTATTAATAATGTCTGAAGAGACCTCTACATTTTTTACTTTCTTATTAAGGTTCACTTGGATAACCAATGAATCAATTTTTTCATTTCTTGGATTTGTAAACTCAACAGCAATCCTTCGCTTACTTCTTGTTTCATACCTAACTTCAACACCTTGACGTTTCATCCACCAAGTTTGTAATTCCTTTAAAGAAGTAATCCACATCTTTTTGCTAGCTGCGTACTTTAATATGTCACTGATTACAGAAGAATATTGCGGCTGCAGCTGGTAATCTGTATGTACCTTGAAAACATAAAGCCCTCCCTCAAATAACACACGGTCAACATCTTCTTCATAAGTATACCGTTGAAAGGATGTATTAACTAAACCATAATTACGAACTACTTCATAATCATCGCGTGCGGTTTTTGTAATAATCATTATCGGTTTATTATTTCTAACTCTAATTTCCGGCACCGAGCGGTCTGTTAATGAATCAGTAACCAAAAATTCATAATTCAGAGATGCCATCGCTTGAAGTGTATTATCATCGTAATACCCGTTTAACGGCATTATTGCTCTAATAGGTTTCCCACTAATCTTCCTTAATGTATCCGTCACAAACTTAAATGTTGAAAACTGTACTTCCTTACTAAATAATTTATTGACTGTATCTAGAGGCGATTCAATATATCCTAAATCAATTATAGCACCTAATTCGCCGTTTTTGGCTAACGATCTAACAAACCCATGATTTTGAGTTGCGACCGATGGATCAATAAAATATGTTACTGGTGTTTTAGAGGTATTTAAAATCTTTGTGAGATTATAAATATTACCTGGCTGTTCTTTAATTGAAGGCACTATAACTAAAGCCGCGTCATACTGCGCCGGCCAATCTTTTACAAATGCTGTCGGTTGATATATTAACCAGTTAACTGAATTATTAAAGAGTCTTTCAAAAAAGATGTAATCTTTTTGAACCCCAATTACCGAATTAATTTCAAATCCGTACCAAACAAATCTGCCCTTACCATATGTACCGTATGAAATACCTGCACTCTTTTGAATCTCTTCTCTTACTAGTCCGGCTTCTCTCCTGAAGTCATACCAGAAACTTACTTGTGTTGTTCTTGGTTCAACCACCTCGGCATAAATTGGGCGATCCCATGTTGCAACTTTTAAAGCGTAACCAGTAGGAATCTGGGCTGTAATGGGAAGATTACCGCGCAATGTATGTACTTTATAATATTCTTCCGGTTTAATTTCACGGTTAAAATTCATTCCAAATACTTCTTTAAAGAAATCCCACCCTCTCCATTTTCCTTCATCCGAATAAGTAGCAGGACCGCCGGTAACGAAAATACTACCACCGTTTTCAACATAACGTTTCAGCTGCATTATTTCTTTATCGCTCAAAGACTTAGAACCCGGTAAAACAATCAATTTATATTCGAAATGTTCGCCGAGTTCAATTGTTTGATCGGTAATTATATCATAATCTAATTTTGCATCTTTTATTTTTTGTTTCCATGTATCAACATTATCCTTTAGCCATGTACTTCCCGGGTTTAGCATATTCTCGGTATATTTTGAATACAAAATTCCGGCTTTGGTTCTTTTTTCATTTGAGAGGAATTTTAGGTTTTCTTTTGTAGGAAGGATTTCTCTAAGCTCGTAATTCCCATAAATATTTTTTACAATGAGAAGAAAAACAAGAACTGCCGAGATCAGTAGAACTAACCCGCTAAGAAAAATTATTAGATAATTTACTTTAAGCCCTTTGGCTTCTTTTACCGCCACCTCAAATTATCCTCTTGTTTACGATCTTGACTCGATGGATCAACATAACCTTCATTTGTATATCGCATAAATTTTTTCTTCGGGCCTGGGCGTTCCTGTTCATTAAAATGAGCTGATTCTCCTGTTGGCTTCTGATATCTTTCTCCATATGTAGGTGGCGATGTCCCAACAAATGTTGGTCTTAATTCAGGACCGCGAGTTGTATCTTCATATGGTATATTAGAAGGTTGACGTTGATATTCAAATCCAAACTCCTGTTGGGGAATATCGAATGTTCTTCTCTCAGGAGTAAGTCTTTGCTCGGAAAGCAGGGGTGCAGGAGCCAAGAGTTCTGCCGGTAATGCCGCCGGCTGAGCAACTTGAGTTGTAACGCCTTTACGTTCCCTAACTTTATAGAGAATGTAAGCACCCACAGATAGTATGAATGTGGAGATCGTTGCAACCAAAATGATGAGAGAAAGTATTGGAATTAATTCCATAAAAACCTCTATTAAAATCTTTTGTTATTTTGATGCGACCGTAACAGGAATAGGTTTGGAAGTAGAGCTTGGAGAATTACCTAAACCGGTTCTTTCTAATTTCCCCCAGGTCATCCTAACTCCAAGAAATTCTTCAACAGTTGCCATTGCCTTTGTAACATCTATCAATAGGATGAATACAATTCTGTAAATAATTGCATACGGTACTAATCTAAATTCTTCTTTTTCCGCTGCTACGCAATATACGGCAGCCATAAGATCCAGTACTGCAATACCAATCCACCATAAGAAGATAAAACTCGATAAACCGTAAAAGATTGCAATAATTATAAAATAAAGATTTACAAAGATATTCATTGCCGGCCAAATTAATGCTTCGTAAAACATTGACCACATTATCAAACTATTATTAAAATTAACGGTTGGATTGAAAAGATACCGTTTATGTTTTCTTATTGCTTGAAGAATTCCTCTAGTCCATCTATATCTTTGTTTTAATAACTGGTATATAGTTATAGGAGCTTCGGTATACGCAATAGCATTCGGTTCATAAACAATTCTCCAACCGTGAGCTAAAATTTTAAGAGTAACATCTGCATCTTCAGCGAACGTGTCACTTGAATAAAATCCCGCATCCCTTAAGGCAGTCTTTCTAAATAAACCGATGGGACCTGGAATAATATTCACCATTTGAATAAATCCTTGGGCGCTTCGTGCCATATTTAATCCTTCTAAATACTCAAGCGCTTGAAGGTCAGTTAATATTCTTTTTCTATTTTGTACTTTTACATTGCCTGCAACTGCGCCAACTGCCGGATCAATAAAATGTCGTACAGCCATTTTTAAAGAATTAGGAGTTAATTGAGAATCTCCATCCATGCATAAAACAAATTGGGCTTCAGAATATTGTATGCCAGCATTCAAGGCTTTAGCTTTACCCCCATTTGGCTTATTAATCATCGAAACTTTAATAAGCCCGTTCCGTCCTCTCTGATTGCCTACTAACAATTCACCTACAATCGAAGTATCATCAGTCGAACCATCATTTACTATTATAATTTCATAGTTCGGGTAATCAATATCCAGAAGGGATTCAATTGAATATTTTAGAACCACTCCTTCATTAAAAACCGGGACAATAATTGAAATGAAAGGATAATAACCTTCCTTATTCTGAACTGTATATCTCGTATTGTAGAAATAAGCCATGAAAAGGATGCCGAAATATCTGATCAACAAAATAAACAAAAAGATAACTAACGAAACGATTGATGAATAAACGAACAAACCACTCCAGGATAGAACGGTTAATGGGACTGTTAAAATAATTGTGATGATCAATAGAAGAGAAATAAATCCAGAAATGAAAATTACCCTTAATTTTTCAGCTCCAAGATTTCTTTTGGGCGGTTTGACCTCTCTGTTATCGAGGGCAATCTGATATTTTTGATTTTTTGAGTCCACTATTATTCTTGCATTGGATATTAATCAATTTAATTAAACAATGATGGTGCCATTAAATCAAGCGATTAAATCGAAATTTCAATACTATTCTTGCTTTCAGATGTCCCAAGATTAAATTAATAGTAATTCTGACTCATTAAGAAACAACATCGAGACGAATATAGTTTTTTTATTAACTTGTTGCAAGAAAATACGTTAAAAGTAACTCTTAAAGGAAGTGTGCAGAATAATCTTATAAATCATTTTTATTCATAGGATCAAATTCACTTACTGCAATTGTTCTGTTTGATCTTGAGATTATTAAAAAACTCCAAAAAGAGCTGATAAGGATACAGAAATATTTTTATAGCTATCACCGTATCTGGGATTATTTCCATAGGCAATTTTTCCAACCAGATCAAGATTAGCTACCGGATTGTAAATTGCGCCCAATGATAAATCTAAAAGGAAAAAATCTGCAGAAGGAACATAGCCAATTTTCACACCGGCTTCTAATTTCAAATTCTTAAAGATCCAATTCCATTCACTCCATAAAGAATGTGAGTAATAATTTTGGGGTGAGTAATAATGCTCAGATATAAAAGAATAATCTGAGAAGAAGTATTCGTACCCAAAATTACCGTTCTCAAAAAATTTTCTACTTATTCTAAACTGAAAATCATTCCCTTCATTTCCATCGCCCAATTTGAAATAATTATAATTTCCAGCAAGCTTAAATAATCCCTTATAATCATAATTAAGATTCATGAGATAATTATCAATATTAATCCGAGAGAAAATAAAATTAGAAGAATACCTTGTCATTCTTAAATCATTCTTCTCGAACGATAATAACGCAGATAGATCGTTCCCCATATTAAATTGAATAGAAACATCGCCAATTGTTTTATTAGGTTCGTCAAATATTTTCCAAAATCCGTAACTCCCTTTCAATGTAACGGACTCAAAAAGGTTGAGCCGGGCATTCCCTTTTAATTGGGTAAAGTCTTTGTCAATTAAGCTATTACTAATATTTGCTCTAGTAACTGATGCACCAAGAGAAAAATATTTGGAAAATATTGCTTCAGTCTGAAGTCCATAATTCATTAAGCTGTATTTTTGATTATCACTATAATAATTTGAAAATGGAATTATATTCATCTCGTTAGGAAGAAAGACCGAAAAAAGGTTTTTAACTTCTGAGATTCTACGGTTGAAACCAGAGGGCGGTAACCAGCTAATTCTTTCTTTTATTGTTATCAATTCCATTGTATCTTGAGACTCTTCCAATAAATTACCGTAAATACGTTTTGCATCACCGTATCTTTCATTCATAACATAAGCATCACCCAAAAAAATAAATTTCTTATTTAATTCATTTTTGGTAGAAGGAGCCGTAATAGATTTATTTATTTCATCAAATATTTTTTCGCCTTTTTCTAATTTTTTATCTTCCACATAATTTTCACCTAATGCCATCATTTGTGTGTCAATCAGCTGTATTTGATTCTCATCGTTAGTTTTTCTAAGAAGATCATGGTAAATCTCATCAGCTTTTTCCAACTGAAATGTTTTTGTATATGCATCGGCTAATATTAGTCGGTATTCATCGTTATTTTGATCAACTTTACTCAAGGATTCAAGTTCTTGGGCTGCCCGGACAGTATCCCGATTGTAGTAATAATTTATCGCTCTTTTAATAGAAAGTGAGAAATCATATTGTTGATCAATGGCTTTGCTGTAAGCCCCAATTGCCTCTGCATATTTCTTTGCACAAGATGAGATGTTTGCATATTCGACCCATTCATCCCGGGTAACAACAGATTTGCTTGAAATATATTTAGAATATTTTTCGAACGCGTCGCTGCAATTCCCATCGGAGAATAAATTATTAGCATCAACTCTCAAAGATTGTAATGCAATTTGAGCATCATAATCTGCCTTTTTTGAGACTAGATTTTTTCCGGAATTTTCAACATCATGATTATTGGGAGCAATTTGTTTTGATAAGTTCAAATATTTTTCCGCTTCATGAAAATCAGTTTTCCAGACGTAGAGATTTGTTAAAGCAGTCAAAACATTCAAGTCATTCGTACGGTTGCTAAAAACATTTAACAAATATTTTTCAGCTAAGTCAAGATTGGTAACCGTCATGATACATATTTGTGCGCGTAAAAGTTGATAATCTAAATTGTCCGGGTCAAGTTCCAGCAATTTATCAATTTGTGAAGTCGCTTTTTCCCATTCATAATTCCACGCACAATATTGGGAATATTTGAACCGTGCATCCAAATCTTGATCTTCCGGAATGCTCTGCAGGAATTCTTCTAAAATTTCTATGGCGCTATTGTAGTATAAAAGATTTCCATATGCAGCAGCAAGTTTCATAACTGCTTCTTTATCCAAAGGATTTTCTTTAAGCAAAACAGTATAATGTTCTACCTCCCGGTTAAAGGTACTGTCACGGAAGTCAGTAACAATTTTGAATTGAGATTTAAATTTTTCATCGTCTTTATACGCCGGTTCGAGATACTGAAGTTGCTGGTAAGCTTCATCGTAACGATTAGTTTTTATAAGTTCATCAATAAGACCAAAACGTAATTGGAAGTTTTCCGGTTCGTTATTCAGGACACGGAAAGAACTATCTATTTTTGACTCGGTGTTTTCCCTAACTTTTTGTTTTTGATGTTTTTTACCTTGGTTTTTAAAAGACTCGGATTTGTTCTGAGAATGGATTGTTACAGCAGAAATAAATATGAATATTAGAAGTATTTTCAAATATGTTTTCATTACCCTATAAATTTATTGAGCGGCTGATAATTTTGCATAGAATTCGCATCGGAGTTATGGATTAGTTCCATCATTGATTCTGCATTCTCTATACGTTCATCCACTTCAATATTATATATGGAAATAAAATCTAATACTACACTTATATAGTTCTGGTCATGGCTAGGTAAATTGTTCTGCATATTAGACATCAGATCAATAGAGCTTTTAAGACTTCCTCTAACCAAAAGAACTATTACTTTATTATCAACAATACAAATTTTATCCTTCTTACTTGTAGATAAACGGATAGCATTCTGTAACTGTTGTATTGTCAATAAACCTCTTAGAGGAGCTGCAGGATCTAATCTAAAAGAAATAAGATTGAAGCTTTGCCCGGTACTTTTGTAAAGTGCAATTTGATTATTAAGAATCAAAAGAAAATCATTATAATTATATACGTTCGAGAAAGCATAAGGCTCTGAGGGTACATCTATTCTTGTAGGTTTATTAAAACTACGTCCTCGCGGCATTGCAGGAAGTTCTTCAATAGTTTTTGTGGGGGGTGAAAATTCTGTTGTAACTCCTTTATATGGTTCAATTCTATAATTATCCGTGAACTGCCCTTCGGTATGCCCAACGTTTGGTGTAATAGTAACTTTTCCACCTTGAAACCGTTCTTCTCTTGTTTCCCCTTCTTTTTTCAATTCAATAGTTGCCGTTACATTTTGAGAGAGCCCTTCAACAATTGAAAAAGCTTTTTTTGTTGCAGGTTCACTGATGATAAACAAACTTGTGATATCTTTCTCTTCAATCGTTTCTAATGTATGAACAAAAGCAGCTTGTAAATAATCCAAATTCTTAAAACCTACAAACGGAGTCAACTCATCAAAAATTATTCTTGAAGGACGGTATTGATCTACTACTGTTACTATATCATTCAAATATTCAACGAGATAATCATCCGGATTGTACATATCATAAATTCCATTAGGGGGGGCAACACGAACAACAATTATAAGATTTTGATTCATGTAAGATTGAATATCGAAATTCAAAGATGCTGCTTGAATCATCAAATCTTTTGGGCGCATTAATGTAAAATAAAGACATACCTCAGAAGATTTTGCAGCTTCAAGCGCAAATTGCAATCCGATAAGTGTTCTTCCCGATTTACGCGGACCAACCAGCATGTAACTTCCACCTTTGTAAATTCCACCCCAATTCTTATCAATGAAAGAAAAGCCAGATGGTATTCGTCGTATATTTCCAACCATATTATTTACCTAATAGATTTTAGACTTCTGATTAAAACCAACAAATATGCCAGTAAAACAGCATAATTCGGGAGAAAATCAGCATTTTCATCTCTTTTAAAATCCTAAAGTGAGAATATAAAAACTGTTGGATCATTATAGTACAGCATTAAAACTACTTCCGAGACGATAAATTTCCGAATACAAATATTGCTGTTGCATTTCCGCTTATTGTGGGTTCGTTCGTTATATAATCCATTCTATCATCTCGATAGTAAGAATCCTTCGTTTGAAATTTAGCATATTTATCTGCTTTCTCGAAAACAATTTTCGAATTATCTACAAATTCTTTTGTTGCTGGACCAGCGGCAAACCCACCCGGAAGTTTTCCTTTAATTTTTGCAATTTGATGATGAAAATTAATTGTAAAATTTTTGCCGACATTTGAAATGAAACTCACTCCCCATGAATTTCTTCCAAGAATAAAATCTCTTTGAAATACTGCAACTGAATCGAATTTATTATCATTCGTTAATTTTTTATACAGAATATTTTGCAAAGTAATACCTAATAAGGTAACATTTGTTCCCCAACTTAATTCTGTTCCCTTTCCAAATAGATTACTGTTTTTATTTGTATTAAACTCATCTAGATTTTTTTTAATGAACCCGGAGAAACGGGGAATGAATTTTGCTAAACGGTAATCTGCTAAAGAATTTACATTTCCCCAACTCCACCAATAATCCGATCCAGCAGAATCAGCATAAGTTGAAGCATCATTTAGATAAGATGATTTCTGAGTAGTCATATAAAGTTCAACAGCACCTAGAGCAAGTTTACCTTCGAATTTAGAATCAAGATATTGACCGCTGCCACTACTATCAACATTGGCAACTTTATTTCTAATAGAATAAATATTTTCTGCAGCAGTAATGCACTGATTTGAAAATTCCGGATATTTTAATTTATCGCGCCATATTCTCGATGCTAACGCCATTGTTGCAGAATAAATACCTATAAGATTTTTTCCCATTCCAACAAATGCCGGACGATCGAATCCGAGCGGATCGTCTTCTGGTAAACGCCAGCCAACATCATGGTCGCGCAAATTTTGAACTTGTGTTACTACTTTATTCTTATCATTGTAGCAACGCAGCATCCAGTCTAAACCAACTTTTGCTTCCTCAAGAATATCGGGAATACCATTTTTATTATTGTCGAATCCAAACTTACCCGGATCGAAATCATATGAGAACAATAAGAGATAAGTTGAAAATGCAGTTGTATTAAGGAATTTCACGTAATCGCCTGCGTCATGCCAGCCGCCGGTAACATCAATTGTCTTTGCAATGGTTTGTTTACCATCAATGATGCTGGTTGCATCTGCAATATGACAAACTTTATGAAGTAATGGGTCCGTATAACCGCATCTCTGAACTCTAAAGAATTGAAGTAGAGTATCTGCGAGTCCATTATAAACTTGTTCACTGATCTTGAACTGGTACGTTCTCTGTTTTGAATATAGAAGATAATAGTCGCCGCTGTTTTTGATTTGACTGAAATCTATTAAGTATGTAAAAGGAAAATTTCCATACGGTCCTTGATTTATACCGAATGAAACTGAAATAACTTTTTTATCACTCTTAGAATCAACAATAGAAATAGATTTCCCATCCATATTAGTAGTTGAAAGAACCACAGCAGTTTTTATATCGTTTGGAGTAAATCCAAGTTGATTAAAACGAACAAATATTTCGGGCTCCGCATTAAGATTTAGAGTACAGCTGCTTACCGTACCTAATACAAGGAAATACAAAATTATTTTTACACATTGAAAAATCATATGCTTCCTTTAAGCTGGAAATTTTTCTTAGTTATCACTAGCTCACTTCTGATTAATGAGTTTAGTTTCATTCTCTTGCGTATTTTCTTTTACAGAGAATGATGTTCGAAATACGTAATCCCAAGTTGGTTGACTGACACCGTATCCTAAATCTGGATTTTGGTAATGATGTTTTGAATGATGATTTTTTATCGCTAGCCAGAATTTATTGTGCATATTAAAATGATGTATCGCATAATGAGTGATATCATAAAATAAGTAACCAATCAAGAATCCGGCAAAAAACGGAAATACATAAGCATTACCAAATAAAGAATTAAATAGAATAAAAAAGAATGACGCAAGCGGCAGACTAACCGAAGGCGGCATCACAAGTCTTTTTGAATCCTTTGGATAATCGTGATGTACTCCGTGCACAATAAAATGCAACCGCTTCCCCCAATTACTTTTAGGCTGATAATGAAAAACAAATCTATGTAACGTGTATTCAGTAAAAGTCCATATGAATAATCCGAATACAATAAGCAGCATGGATTTAGAAAACGGAACAGAAAAAATATACAGACCCTCATATAACATAACAATGATTATTGGTACAAATAACCATAATGGAACTGTCCAGTGCACGTGAGAAAGTGCTTCCAAAAAATCATTCTCAAACATTCGAACAGTTTCATCTTTGTTAGAGACATAATTCTTCGGCATACTATTTCTCCTCCTTTATTTTATAACAAGAATATAATCAATTGAGAAAGAAGATTAAACTGCATTACACTTTGATATTTTTATAATTCAGTAAAGTCAAAGTCTTCCTTCAATTCCAATCCAAGCCCATCTTTTTCAGAAAGTTTTAGAACCCCCTCTTCCGAAGGTTCTCCATCAAAAGGATCATTAGTAATTAGCAAATTACCGTCCAGGTCTACAAAATCCACCAGTGAGGCAAATTGTGCTGCGGCTGAAATTGCACACAAAGTTTCAGTCATACATCCAAACATTATTTTAAGATCATTTTGACGCGCAGCTTTTATAATCTTTCCCGCTTCATACATTCCGGTACATTTCATCAATTTGATATTTATACCTGTGAATGAATTTTTAATTTTATCAAGATCGCTCAATCTCAGTATTGACTCATCTGCAATTATTGGTATTGGAGATTTTTCGGAAAGTCTAGAACTACTCTCCAGATCATCTTTGTTAAATGGCTGTTCTATTAATAATACATTTTGCTGGTGAAGCCATTGCGACATACGAATTGCATACGCTACATCTTTCCAGCCCTGGTTGACATCAACATAAAGAGGTTTATTTGTTTCTTTCCTAATCAGTTTGATTATCTCATCATCTTGATCGGTCCCTAATTTTACTTTGATAATTTTGAAATGCTCTGCTTCGCGTATCTTCTGTTTCATTATTTTTGGTTCATCAATTCCTATTGTAAACGATGTGAATTGCGATTTACTTTTAGGGATTTTCAGATATTCATAACATGGTTGATGATTAATCTTACTCACCAGATCATGCAGAGCAATGTTAATTGCCGCTTTAGCCGCATTGTTATTCGGTGCAATGGTATCTATCTCACTAATTAATTTTGGCAGATGAGTTAGGTCTTCATTTTTTTTCTTATCTATCTTTCGAAGAAAATCAATTACAGAATCTTGAGTTTCCGGCAGGTAAGGAGGAAGCGATGCCTCGCCATAGCCAGTAAATCCATTATCTTCAATCTTTACCAAAACAATTGGAGTAGTTTTTCTTGAGCTATACGCTATCCTAAATTGATGTTTCAATTCCAGAGTGTACTTTTTGTACGAGAGTTTCATTCTCACCCGATAATAATTATAGATGCAATATAAGGAGTGTTATCGAGTTTAAAAAAAAGGTCACCAAGAAATGGTGACCTTTTCATAATCATTGTATCTATTTTATTTTATTAATCTATACAAAATACGCTTGGTGACATGCATATAAGGCTAAGCCTATTACCGCCAGCACGAACAACAAAAAGAGTGATGCACTTATCTTTTTCATTTCCGCCTCTTTTCTTTCTTTTAATTTGAGTTATCTATTTTTAGTTGAATTGTTTTTACTGTTACTTCAGTAATAACATTTTCTTTGTGGAAATAAAATTGCCCGCGGTTATTCTGTATATGTAAGCACCGCTTGCTACTTTTCCACCTAAATTGTCCTCTCCTTTCCACTCAACCGAATGACTTCCGGCCAACATTTCACCACTTATTAATGTTCTTACTTCACGTCCTAACATATCGTAAACCTTAATGGTTACGTATGAATTCTGTGGAAGTGCATAAGTGATTCTTGTTGTTGGATTGAATGGGTTTGGATAGTTTTGTGATAACTCAAATGCTGTCGGTATTGCTTCTTCTCCTTCTACGCTAGTAGCTCCGCTTGTCTTGAATGTTCCTGTTGTTGAATAATTTGAGATCGAACCATTATCGTTCTTTGATAATACTCTCCAATAATAAGTTGAGTTTTGATCTAGTCCGGATACTTGCATTACCGGTTCATCAAGATTTGTTTTTGCCTGCGCATTACTAAAATCCGCACTCTTGGAATATTGTAAATCATATTTCAAATGCGTTTCAGTTGGTACCGGAATCTTCCATGTTAGTATTGCACTTGTATTGTTTATCGGCTGTCCATAGTTAGGACTGATAACTAATGGCACTACTGATGACGATCCGGCGGCGGTAGCAAAGCTTGCAACCATTGACCATGGAGAGACTATAAGGTTATTTGTGTTTAACCTAGATCTTACTTGCCAATAATAAGAAGCTCCAGCTGTTAAAGTATAAGGAATAGAAGTAACGGTTATTGATGTTGCCGCGTTTGTTATCCAGGCCGCAGAAGTTGCTAATGGATGGTCCAACCTACCATTAATATCAACGCTCGAACTCTGAGCAATCCTTACTTCAAAATCCAATACTTGAGTTGAAAAAGCTGACCAATACAAAGTTACTCCGGAAAGCGGACTATCTAATATTTGTCCACCAACAGGAGTTGAAGGTATTGGCGTCGTTGCCGCACCGCTTGCCGTCGTTGCAACTAAGAAATTCACAGTTGAAGACCAAGCGGAAATTGATGCCGGTGTTGCGGCTAATCTTGATCTAACATGCCAGTAATAAAGTTGATTTGGAATTAGTGAGGCATTAAGTGCCGAAAACAAGTCTGTAGTCCAAGTTGATGTAACCGGAGAAACTGAAAAATCTCCTCCTCCGCCAACAGAAGAACTCGTAGAATACTGAACTTGAAATTCCAAACCGGTTGCATATACATCAATATAATAATATAATACAGGAGGATTAACATATACAGTAGCGCCTCCCGATGGCCACGATGCATATGGAACAATTGGTGAACTTGCTAAGCTTGTATACATAACAAAGGATGAATCTCCAATTGTTGACCAGTTTGAATAAACTCCGCCAATGAACGATCTAACCTGCCAGTAATAAGTTGATCCAGCTACTAAATCTGTGGAGATTGTTTTGTATAATTTGTTTGATGTTGTTGTTACCTGAGGTACACCTGGATAAGGATCCGTTGATAGTCTATAACGAATTTGATAATCTAAAAACGGTTCATTTCCTTTTATATACCAGAAAAATGTTGGTTTCAATGCATAACTTGTTGCGCCGTCAATTGGATAGGATCTATAAGGAATAGGCGGTGCAGTGGCAGTAAAAGGAGTCGTTACACTTGAATAAGTTATTATTACTGTTCCTGCGGTATTCTTTGCTCTAACTTGAACATAATAAGTTGTACCTTGTACTAAATTTGTTAATGTATATGAAGTTGTATCAAGTCTAGCTACAGTAGTGAAACCAGCCATATTTGCACTAGCCGACCACAACAAATCGTAATATAAACCTGATGAATACGGAACAGGATGCCATGAGATATATGCAGTAGTAACACCAGTTAGAGTAGGATTCATATATGGCGTTGCAGCATTGACTGTAGTAAATTCTTGAGTTGGTGTCCAATCGCTGTTAGGTGGACCAAATTTTCTAATTCTCCAATAATAAGTTGTCCCATTTGCCAGTAAGATTGTTGACGTATTAACATATGGTGCAAAACTATACGATGTACTTGGATTAGCATTTAAAGATATAATCGGTGAACTAAAGTCGCTGTTATCGTCAATTTGGAAGTCGTAACTAACACCTCCCGACCATGCAAATGATGGTTGAATTGTAACACCGACTGCATAATTTGCTGGACTTGACCCACCAATTAATGGCACTGCTGGACCAGTTGTTGGATTTTGAGTTGAAGAATTTCCGCTTGTGCCGCTTCCATTGTAAGCACGAACTCTGTAATAATACGGGGTACTAATTGTTAATCCAGTAACAGAATAAGTTGTTACGTTTCCAACATTTAAATTATTAAATCCAGAAACATATGATGTAAAACCAACATCCGTTGCAACATCTAAGTAATAACCTGTTGCACCGGAAGCCGAAGACCAATTTGCCGATAAGCTTGTGCCGGCTATATTTGAAGCTGCTGAAGAAACTGGAGCTGGCGGAACTGTAACAACTGTTATTGTATTAGAATATGGGGGCGTTGCAGCTGCAGTGCTTACTCTATAATAGTAAGTTGTACCCGCAGTAAGCCCACTTACCGGAGTGCTTGAGACAACTCCGAAATCGAATGTTCCAGCAAAATTTCCACCGATGTTACCAGCAAAAGTTGGTGAGGTGGAAACTTCTAAATAATTATTTGCGGCAGCAACTGCCCAATTTGCTTGAAAGGACGTTTGGGTTATCAAAGTTGCAGCATTTGCCAGAGGACCGGTAGTTGTAGTCTGTGTTCCTGAATTTCCACTAGTACCACCAGTATTGAATGCACGAACTCTATACCAGTATGGCGTGTTCGATGATAATCCGGTTACTGAATAAGTTGTAACAACTCCGAGTGCTAAATTATTATATCCGGAAACAAATGAAGAAAATCCGGCATCTGTTGCTACATCTAAATAATATCCTGTCGCACCAGTGGATGCACTCCAATTTGCTGAAAAACTTGTTCCTGCAACATCGGTTGCTGCAGATGAAACTGGATCGGAAGGAATTGTCCAAACCGTTATAGAATTAGAAGCCGTACTTATTGATAAACTAGTACTGACTGCTTGAACACTATATGTATACATTGTGCCGGCAGTTAAACCTGTGACAGCATAAGAAGTACCAACAATTAAAAAATAAGGACTTGAACCATCCACTACATTTGTTAATGTATATGAAGAAGCTCCTGCTACCGCACTCCAATTAGCAGTGAAACCGGAATTTGAAATTGATGTAGCAGCAGATGCAACTGAAATACCTGCAACATCAATAGTACTTGAATTGGGGCTACTCCCGAATCCGTTATATCCTCTTACTCTATAATAGTAAGTTGGACCGGCAGTTAAACCCGTAACAGAGTACGAGGTAACGAGACCTACATTTAAATTATTATATCCGGAAACAAATGATGCAAAAGAACTACTTGTAGATACATCCAGATAGTAGGCTGTTTCAGCCGCTCCACCTCCCGATGCCCAATTTGCAGTAAATGATGTAGCAGTTATCGAAGTCGCCGCCGAAGCTAATGGTGCAGCGGGAACTTGAGCAAAGATAACGTTGAAACTTATTAACGTTATAATTGCAAAAACAGTTAATTTTTGTTTCATGACACCCTCTTAAGTGATTAATAAGATATTTAAAATTCGGCTGAATTTTTCTCTCTACTTGGCTGGTAAGAGTAAAAAGATATTATATACTATATTTTTCTAATCTCTATGGATAATATATCCATTTTAAATTAATTGTCAAGGATATTCTATCTTTTTATTAAAAAAAAAATTGATATAAATCACATTGCTATCTTATTTGAAATTAGAGAATGAGTTTATCTTAAATGAAGGTTACCAAAGTTTTTCAAATTACTTATTGAGAAGACTAAGAATTGAAAATAAATTATGAATGACTCTATCTTTAAAATGCAAGAAGGTCACCAAAATTGGTGACCTTCTCACAATAAATAATTGTATCTATTTTTTTATTCAGCTATACAAAATATGCTTGATGACATGCGTACAGGGCTAGACCTACCGCAGCTATTACAAGAAAAAATATGATTCGAGCGCTGATATTTTTCATTTTAGTTTCCTCTTCTAGTATTAAAGATTATTATTTAATTAATACCATCTTCTTAGTTGAAACAAAGTTTCCGGCTGTTATCCTGTAAATGTACATTCCGGTGGCTACTTTGATTCCTAAGTTGTTATCAGCGTTCCAATCAATTGAATGATTCCCCGATACCATTTCTTGATTGATTAAGGTCTTTACTTCTTGACCAAGCATATCATATACTTTTATTGATACAAATGAATTTTGAGGTATAGCAAAATTTATCCTTGTCGTTGGATTGAATGGATTTGGATAGTTCTGTGATAACTCAAATTGGGTTGGAATAACTTCTTGATTTTCAACTGCTGTAGTGCCGCTTGTAATAAATGATCCTGTTGTAGAGTAACTTGATACTGAACCATTATCCGTCTTTGATAATACTCTCCAATAATATCTTGTGTTTGATTCTAGTCCCGATACTTGTGCAACGGATTCATTTAGATTTGTTATCGTTTGTATATTATTGAAATTCGAATTCTTTGAATATTGTAAATCATATTTCAAGTGAGATTCTGTCGGTACCGGTATCTTCCAGGTTAATATTGCACTAGTGTTATTTATCGGTTGTCCATAGTTAGGGCTGATAACCAATGGTACTACGGAAGAAGATCCGGCGGCTGTTGAAAATGTCGCAACCATTGACCATGCGGAAAAAATTAGAGGGTTTGAAACCAATCTAGATCTTACTTGCCAGTAATAAGTCGCTCCTGGTGTTACCGAATATGGTATGTCAGTTATTAGGATAGAATTGGTTGGATCACTTACTGGATATCCTCCGCCTGCCGTTGTCGAAACTGCCAATGGATGATCTAACATACCACTTCCGTCAACACTGGAACTTTGCGCAATCCTGACCTGATACTGCAATGGTTCAGTAGCTGGAGCAGTCCATGCTAACGTAATTCCTGAAAGTGGACTATCAAGAATTATTCCCCCAACCGGAGCTGAAGGGATTGGAGTAGTAGCTGCGCCGCTTGCAGTTGTAGCAATTTTGAAAGATGCGGGATCGGAGTAAAGAGAAACAACACCTGGATTTGCTGCTAACCTCGATCTAACATGCCAATAATATGTATTTCCCGGAATTAAGGAAATTTCTACCGCAGAGAACAGATCAGTAGTCCATGGTAAATCGACCGGTGAATTATTAAATGAAGTTCCTGCCCCGCCTAATAATGTGTTAGCTGGTGAATACTGTGCCTGGAATTCTAGACCTGTTGCGTATACATCGATATAGAAATAGAGAACAGGAGGATTATTATAAATTGTTGGTGTAGGACTTCCAGCAGGCCAGGATGGGAATGGAACAGGCGGTACTGTGGCCAAACTGCTAAACTCTACAAATGTTGCTGGATCTGACCAACTTGATACGTTGGCTCCCGCCTTTGATCTAACTTGCCAATGATAAGAACCACCTGCAGTTAGAGCAGTCGTAAGAGTTTTATATAATTTGTTTGATGTAGTTGTAATCTGAGGAACGTTTGTAAATGGAGTTGCCAAAGGTTGCCATTCAATTTCATAATCGAGAGCTGGTTCATTGCCCTCAATATACCAGAAGAATGTAGGAGTAGAAGCATAGACCGTAACACCACCGATAGGATAAGAAATAGTCGGTTTTGGCGGAGCTAAAGTTGTGAATGATTTTACATCAGAATAAGAAATAATAACAGCCCCTGTGGAGTTCTTTGCGCGAACCTGCAAGTAATAAGTTGTACCGTTGCTTAATCCATTATAAGTATAATAGGAATTGGTGAGATCAGTCACTGTTGTTAGATTGGCTGTCATTCCTACATTAGTAGCTCGATATAAATCGAACTTTAAACCGGATGAGTAAGGAACCTGATACCATCCGATAAATGCGGAAGTAACTCCCGGATTAATTGGATTGATTTCCGGTTTAGAAATATTGACCGATGTAAACTGCCATGCAGGTGAATAGATACCATTCAATGCCCCAGCTCCAACAGTTGCTTTCACACGCCAGTAATAAAGTGTTCCATTATTTAGGAATTCAGGATAGATAACAGTATATGAATTACCAACAATACCTGCATTACCGGTTAATGTAATTAAGGAGCCAAATGATGAACTGGTTGAAACTTCCAGAGTATAAGTTGTTCCTGCACCAATTGCATCCCAATCAAAAACAGGGAGAATACTTACACCCGTAACAAAATTAGTTGAAATTGATGCACTAGCATTAAAATTTGCTGCTACAAATGTCACTTCATTTCCATAAGCTGTACCTGCTGCATTAGTTGCATATGCTCTCAAATAATATTGAGTACCAACTACTAATGGTGTAACTGTGCTTGTAAAAGTTCCACCGCCTGCACCGTTAGTAGTCTTCGGATCTGCAGTCGTTGGTGTACCAGATGTATTCCAGCATACACCGCGCACTGTTACAGTTGAGCCACCATAAGTAACATTTCCTCCGCTGAAAACACTGGTACCCACCAGAATGTCAGCAGTGATCGGAGTTGTTGTTACTACAGGCATAGTAACCTGGGTGTTTGGATTGCCGGCTGCAGTATTAATATTGTAAGCTTGAGTACCGACGCCACCATTAAGATCGCATACCATTACGGAATATGTCGAACCAGCTGTAAGACCCGTAACGGTTACTGGACCACCAGGCCCACCATTAAAAACACAATACCAACCGCTAGCGCTGATTTGAGTACCCGAGCCAAATAGGGTATTCGGTGTATAAGTTGTGCCGTTGATGGGAAATGCCGTACCTGTACTGCCAGTACGAACAAATACCGCTTCGGTTGCACCGTTTCCAACTGTCCAGTTAACCTGGAATGAAGTTGTTGTAACACTTGAAATAACTACTGCTGACGCTTGAGAAGTTGGAAGCAGAATGGTTGTAAAAGAAAACGTGTACCATGGTCCATCTGCACCCGCACCATCAATATTAGTATCTCTCACTCTCCAATAATAAGTATTTGAAGGAATGAGCAGAGTTGGAATTGCCAATGTAGTCGCTGCTGTATTTGTTGCGAAAGCAACAGTCGAATGAGAACCCGCGAAAGAAGCGTCGGCTAATTCCACATCATAATTTCCCACACCGTTTCCATCATCAAATGCCGTCCATGAGATCGAAGCAAGATTCAGCGAAATCGTTGGGGCTGCATCCGCTGGTGTTGGTGTTGGTGGTCCTGCTTGCGCAGATAATATCAATGGAATAAAAATTAGCAATGTAATTAGTTTTTTCATAAGCACCCTCTTATGTGATTAAAAAAAATTTCTTTCGGCTGTACTATTTTTGGCTGTTGGCTGGTAATAATATTTTGACACAAGTAAACCACCGCGCCCTCGCGGCATTTAATTTTTTTACAAACTAATGTTTTCTTGTTACTTCGGCTGGTAACTGGTGTGAAATTACAGTTTCAGACATGAATTGTCAATAAAAATCTAGTTTAAGACTATGGAATATTGCACCTTATGTCCATTTTAAGTTCGTTTAAATATATAAGATTCTATAAAAATTAAATTCTTGAACAAGAAATGCCCATAGCTAGATGGCGGTTTTCAAAAAAAATAAAAATTAAACAAACATTTAAAAATTCACTTGTCATTCCCGTATATGCAGGAATCTTTTTAGAATTAAATTGCATTCCATTTTCTTAGGAATGACCGTTCTCAAAGAAATAATTTTTTAGAAGATTCACTTTTGTAATAGATAGATTTTTCAAATTTGAGTTAGAAAAAAAAACTAAACGGATCACAAAAAAAATCCCGCTATAAGCGGGACTTTTCATTTTTTTCCAATTTAAATTTATTATCATCCAAAAAAAGTACTGGCTACATTGAATAATTCTGCATCAACAAGTTTAAGTTGACCTACAGCTACATCTAAACTTTCGGCAACAATCTCATTTCCTCTTAATGCGGCCATCATTCCCCACTTTTCTTGATTAACAAGTTCTGTTGCAAATACCCCAAAACGGGTTCCAAGTACACGGTCAAAAGCAGATGGACTGCCACCGCGTTGTATATAACCAAGAACTGTAGCGCGAGTTTCAAATCCGGTCCGCTTCTCAATTTCATCAGCTAAAATATTTCCAATTCCACCGAGACGCACATGACCAAATGAATCTTTTTTCATACTGCTTAGAATAAAAGATCCATCCTTATCCATTGTCTCTTCTGTTTGAAGTTTTGCACCTTCGGATACAACTACAATACTGAAATTTCTTTTACCTGAATGTCTCTTCATTATCACACTGCATACTTCATCTATATTGAAAGGTCTCTCAGGAATTAAGATAATATCCGCTCCACCTGCGATACCGGAATGAATCGCGATCCAACCCGCATGCCGTCCCATAACCTCAACCACCATAACGCGGTTATGTGATTCGGCTGTTGTATGAAGACGATCAATTGCATCAGTAGCGATATTAACAGCGGTATCAAAACCAAAAGTATAATCTGTTCCAAATAAATCGTTATCAATTGTTTTGGGAACTCCGACTACTTTAACACCGGCTTTGAATAATTTAGCTGCTATTCCTAATGTATCTTCACCGCCAATAGCAACAAGAGCATCAATTCCGCTTTCTTTCATATTGTTAATGATTCTTTCTTCACCATCTTTTTCTTTGTAAACATTTGTCCTAGATGTACCGAGAATAGTTCCGCCTCTATGAAGAATTCCCGAAACCGATTCTCTATCAAGCTCGACAAAATTCTTCTCTAATAATCCTTTCCATCCTTCACGAATCCCGATCACTTCATAATCAAATTGTATCGCTTTTCTAACAACTGCTCTAATAACAGCATTCAACCCCGGACAATCTCCCCCGCCCGTCAAAACACCAAGTTTCATTTTAATTTCCTCTCATAATCTGAAGTTAATATTTCATTAAACTAATTTTAAATTTGCAAATTTAGTTAGAAGTTGTTTAGTCCCCACACCTTCAAATGCAATCGCAACTCTTTGCATATCGCCTGTGCCTGTAATTTGTAATATTTTTCCCATTCCAAAAACAGAATGTGTAACACGACTTCCGACTCGAAGTGAGCGTCTTTCCTGGTCGAATTCATCGTAACTTTCCTGGTAGAACTCATCATAAAAAGTTTTCTTTTTTCTTCCCGCTTTTCTTCCGGCCGCACCGTTTAATTCTTCATAAGTTGATTCATCAAGTTCATCAAGGAATCTTGATTTGCTTTGATATGCAACTTCTCCAAAGCGGTAACGTGAACGTGCATAACTTAAAAATACTTTTTCTTTTGCACGCGTAACTGCGACATAAAATAATCGTCTCTCTTCTTCAAGCTTTGATTCATTATCAAATTTTTGACTGAGAGGAAAGATATCTTCTTCGCAACCGGTAATGAAAACGATCGGGAATTCAAGACCCTTCGCGCTATGTATTGTCATCAGAGTTACAGAATTTACTTTTTCATCATATTGGTCAACACCGGCAATCAGTGAAACTTCAGAAAGAAAATCGTCGAGAGAAGAATTCGGATTTGTTTTACTGTAATCCTGAACTGCAGAAACCAATTCCTGAATATTGTCGTACCGTGCTAATGATTCTTGAGTTCCTTCTTCTTTATAGATTTTCAAAATACCAAGTTCATCTACAAGAGCCGCAGTTAACTCTCCAAGGGAAAATTTGCTTTTTAGATCAATGTATTTATCGAGTAATTGCTTGAACTGCTTAACATTTTTTTGAATTCTTTCTTTTACTTCAATTACTTCAAAAACGCGTGACATTGTAGTAAAAAGAGAAATATTAAGTTTACGAGCAAACAATATCATTTTTGAGATTGATGTATTACCGATCCCACGCTGAGGGAAATTCATAACGCGCAGTAAACTTTCTTCATCATTCTGATTTGACAACATTCTTAAGTAAGCCAATACATCTTTAACTTCTTTTCTTCTGTAGAATTCAACACCGCCGACAATTTTGTACGGAATTTTTTCTCGGCGTAATGCATCTTCCAAAGCACGCGACTGTGAATTGATTCTATAAAAGATTGCAATATCATTTAAAGAAAGTTTGCGTGTAGTAATCTCTTTTTTGATTCTTTTAGAAATTTGAAATGCTTCGTCTTTTTCATCGGAAGCTCTCATAACGGTTAGTTCTTCGCCGTCATTATTTTGCGTCCATAGTGTTTTTTGAATCTGTCCGGTGTTGTTCTTAATTACAGAATCCGCGGCGGCTAAAATCATTTTAGTTGATCTGTAATTCTGTTCCAGACGGAATATTTTAGACCCTTTAAAATCCTTTTTGAAGTTGAGCATATTTTTAATTTCTGCACCGCGCCAGCTGTAGATGCTCTGTGCATCGTCTCCAACAACACAAACTTTATCTTTTAGAGGGCTCAATAATTTTAATAATTCATATTGAGCTTTATTTGTATCCTGATATTCATCAACTAAAATATACTTGAACATTTTTTTGTATTTACTTAATACCTTTTCGTTTTTTTCAAAGAGTTCAATCGGTTTTAAAAGAAGATCATCAAAATCCATTGCGTTATTTTCAAATAGCCGTTGGTTGTATTCTGCATAAATCTCACCTAATTTTCTATCTGACGGTGTTGTAGCATTGTGTTTCAAATATTCTTCCGGCGACATCATCTGGTTCTTCATAAAACTAATTTTATGCTGAACTCCATTTGAAGAAAGGTTTTCTAAATTTATGTTAAGATTGGACATAATATTACTAACTAATGACTGTGAATCTTCACGGTCATAAATCGAAAAGTTAGGTTTGTAATTAAGCTTATCTGATTCAACTCTTAGCATTCGAGCAAAAATTGAATGAAACGTGCCCATCCACAGATGTTCGGCTTTTTTACCAATCAAGCTCTTAATTCGCTCTTTCATCTCTTTTGCTGCTTTATTAGTAAAAGTAAGAGCTAAAATTTCTGAAGGGTCGTATCCTTTTTCTTCAATTAAATATGCGATTTTAGTCATTAAAACGCGTGTTTTACCGGATCCGGCACCGGCAACTATCATATGCGGACCGGAATTGTATTCTACAGCTTCTAGCTGTTTGTCGTTAAGTTGGTTTAGTATTTTCATTGAGTGGTCTGTTTTTTGGTCGGCAAATATACAAAAAAATGATGGGATTTTTCAATTTAATTTAGTTGGATAATCTTGAGTAAACGACCAAGTGATTAAAATTATAGCTTTAAACCAATAGTTTACCGTTCTTCATTATCATTTTCCCATCGAAATAAACTGTTGGTTTCTTAACAACGCCATCGAGATGGATCGGAATATCAACAGTTCCTCCCATCGATTTATTATCGCCGAGAGCAATATGGATTGTCCCCATTACTTTTTCATCTTCCAGAAGAACGCCGCTCAATTTAGCTTTGTGATTTGTACCGATACCAAATTCCGCAATGTTTCTTGATAGATTTCCAAATTTGTTTAATGTAGCATCAAGTTTTTTTGCTTGAGCGCTGCCGGAAATATTTATTGCAAAACCATCTTTAACTTCAATACGAATCGGTTTCCCTTTTACAACGCCAAGTGATGCCATCGAACCGTCAACAAAAAAAACTCCGTTCGATTTTCCTTCGAGCGGTGCAATATAAGCTTCACCAGTAGGAAGATTTCCGCTTTCCCCTTTTTTATGAAAGAGTCCTTTACTCGGAAGAGCTTTCCTTCCGGTGATGTCCATCGTAATATCAGTTCCAAGCGGCGTTGTTACTCTAACCAGATTGACATCATTTAATATTTCTTGAAGTTTGATAGTGAGAGCTGCAATTCTATGATAATCTGCATTCAATCCCCGTATCATAATTTCTTCTGTAATACCTGGAAATGTTGCAATACGTACACCTAACGCTGAAGCGTTTCTTCTTGCATTTGTATGTGTTAGTGACTTTGCAGTAGGGCATAAAACAACATCAAACATTTTCATAAGCTCCGCAACTTGTGGTATCGGTTCCTGACCATGCATTTCTTTTGATTTCATTTCTACAAATAATGATTCATGCCCAAGACGTTTTGCATTTTGAAAAAGCGAATAACCGATTTTCTTTTTGAATTCATCCGTAACGATTAGAACTGTCTCATTAGGCTGTGTGCCCATGCAATCACGGATTGCAATTATGGAAGCTTTGTCAAGTTGTGTTAATTTCATATTCCCAGCAATTAGAAAGGAAAGCCAACGTTTAATTGAATTGTAGCGCTGAAACCGCCAGACGGTACCGCATTATTTATAAAAATTTCGTTACCTAAAGAATCGGTTCGCTTCATGCTCTCTAATTTCAAAAAATTATATCCAGCGGTTCCTTCAAGACTAATGTAATCCGGGATTATATGTAGAATTAATCCGGAGCCTAAATAATAACCTACTTTGGTTTTATCGAGATTATATTTTTCATCACTTTGAAAAATATTGTCTTTTGAATATTCCGAAGTAAAGTCTCCGTTATAAAAAGTTACATCTCCTTCCACTACCTTCCAATCGAGGATCCAGAAAAGTTTAACACCGAAATCAATTCCAACTCCCCAGTGGTTCATAGAGAGAGTATGTGTTGAAGTTAAATTAGAACCCGAAGATAAAACCGAAGTGGTATGTTCCTCTTTTAGAAACTGATAATATCCTTTTGCAGAAATAAAGACCTTATCAAATTTTACGCGAATAAAATTTGCGCCCACTCTATAACCGGTTCCCTTTTCAAATTTAATTGCATCACCGGATTGAAGATTAAAGAGTCTTACATTAAGATGATCATTTATACCGGAAGCATTATAACTTTCTTGAGAAATTCCGGCATAGAAACCGCTTAAACCTAAGCAACCAAAACCAAATGTCTGCGCATTAAGTGTTGAAGAAACTGTTAAAAGTAAAAGAGTTCCAAAAAAATATTTGATGAAAGAAGATTTCATTCAGTATCACTATTCTAGTGATGGAAATTTACAAAAATTTAATTTGTTTTGGAGTACCCTTTTTCCAAACCGTGTCCATTGGCACCGAGTTCACTTCGCCTTAAAAGATATGCAAAGAGTAATCCGAAGAACCCGAGTGAAGAGAAAATCCACATTCCCGCATTATAACCTGCAGGATTAGCTGCGCTCGCTCCGGAAAAATCATTTGCAAAACCGATGAGTAGATTGAATCCGAATAAACCGATATTCTGAATCATAGTCATCAATCCGTATGCAGTACCAAGTTTGGGACTGTCAATAATAAGAGCTACCGAAGGCCACATTACCGCCGGAACAAGAGAGAATGCTATTCCCATCATCGACATTGGAAGAAGTAGATAGATTGGGATGGCGGCATGAATATCAACAAAGTTGATATTAATATTTATAAAATCTGACGGAGACATTACTGCCAGTCTGCCAAATTTATAAGCCATCATGAGATAAACAGGAATAATTAGAAGAGAACCGAACATCATTAACAAAGATCTTTTTCCAATCTTATCAGCCATCAATCCAAAAAGCGGTGTGAAAAACATTGCCGCCAATGTTAGCATACTCGAAAGATTTCCCCCTACTTCACGGGAAGTACCGTGCGCATCTTGAAAAAATTTAATTGCGAATGTTTGAAATGGAAACATGGCAGAATAAAACGTTACACAAAGTGCGGTGATATACCAGAATGATTTATGAAAAGTAAAAATTTCCTTGAATACAATTTTATCCTGCTTTCCTTCTTCCGGAAGGGCATATCTCTTAGCTGCGTAAGCATCCAGAATGTAATAAATTATAATAGTAACAAATGCAAATACTCCGGCAGCAATCGTTATTAATAAAGGTGTCTGCCAATATTCATATAAACTTTTTCCCCATGTGGGAGAATTAAGTGCCAGGAAAGAACCAAGACGTGCTACAGTCAAATTCAAACCGAATGCAAACGACAATTCCTTTCCTTTAAACCATCTTGCTATAATTGTTGTGATCGCGACTATCATAGATTCAGCACCCATACCAAAAATCAAACGTCCGGCAGCCATGAAAAATAATTGACTGCTTAACGCTGTGATAATCGCACCTATCATAATTAGAAGTGTGAAAATCACGACGGAGATTCTTGTGCCGATCCTGTCTATTATAATTCCGCCGATAAGAACCATTATAATATTTGGAAAACTGTAAATCCCTTGAAGCAAACCGATATCGGAATCTGTGAAATGTAGTTGCTTAACGAGAAGATCTGCGAGAGGACTTACTGAATCATATATATAGTAATTGCCAAACATTGCCAAACTGATGAGAAGAAGAATTCCCCATCTTAGCAATGCATGCGGTTCCGGTTTTTGTAAGGATTGAGTTTCCATGAAGTCT
This sequence comes from Ignavibacteriales bacterium, assembly GCA_026390795.1. Classification (NCBI taxonomy): domain Bacteria; kingdom Pseudomonadati; phylum Ignavibacteriota; class Ignavibacteria; order Ignavibacteriales; species Ignavibacteriales bacterium. The sequence continues at coordinate 161,587 of JAPLFG010000001.1, read as the reverse complement.
CTAATTATAGAATAATCATGCTCTTGATCCTGAAGTTAATCTGCAAAAATAAGATTAAGATCAAGAGCAAGAAAATTTAGTTAGAAGGAATATTTTTTAAAACTGCTTTTAGTAGATCCCAGAATTTAGAAACTGTGCTGATTTGAATTTTTTCAGCCGGTGAATGAACATCCATAAGAGTAGGACCAAAAGAAATCATATCCATATCAGGATAATGTTCTTTAATTATTCCGCATTCCAGTCCCGCATGAATAGCTTTTACTTCAGGATAGTTCCCATACATTTGATGATATACATTTTTCATAGTTACTAGCACAGTAGAATTAATATCAGGTTTCCATCCAGGATAACCATCACCTTGAGTTACTTCTGCTTTTGCTAATTTGAAAAATGCTGCTATTGAATTCGAGATATCATTTTTCTCAGATTCGACAGAACTTCTCTGGCTCAATGTAGCTTCTACGACTTTCCCTTTCGTAACTACAACAGCAAGATTCGTTGAGGTCTCTACTAAACCTGGAATATCAGCACTCATTTTTATAACGCCGTTCGGCACTGCATAAAGAGAATCGATCAGGTGCTTTGTTGTAGTTTTATCCATTACTTTAGATTTCGATTTAGATTCCGTTGCTACAACTGCTAAATCAGGTTCAACTGTTGAATTTTCGGCTTGAACAATTTTACAATATCTCTCTATATAAGCGAGAGTCTCGGCACCAAATTTTTTGTCTACTCTTATTACAGCAAATGCTTCACGAGGAATTGCATTATGTTTACTTCCGCCGTTAATACTTACAAGACGAATTCCGAAAGTATAATTAAGTTCATGAAGTAAACGAGTCATCAATTTAATTGCGTTGCCGCGACCTGCATTGATGTCCAATCCGCTGTGTCCGCCTTTCAAACCGGATACTTTAATTTCAAACGCCGTAGTTTTTCCAGGAACATCTTTCAAATCAGATTTAAATTTTGCAATTGTAGTCTGTCCACCTGCACAGCCGATATAGAGAGCGCCATCTTCTTCGGAATCAAGGTTCATCAATATTTTACCGTTCAAAAATCCTGGTTTAAGGGCCTGTGCGCCGAATAATCCAGTTTCTTCATCGAGTGTAAATAAGGCTTCAATTGGACCATGTTCAATATCATTAGATTCCATAATTGCAAGTGCTGCCGCAACTCCAACACCGTTATCACCGCCAAGAGTTGTTCCTTTGGCTTTAACCCAATCGCCATCGATATAACATTGAATTGGATCTTTTTCGAAATCGTGAGTTACATTGGAATTTTTTTCAGCCACCATATCAAGATGACCCTGCATCACTACCGGTAACAGGTTCTCTTTACCTGGAGTAGCAGCTTTACGAATTACAACATTGCCGAAATCATCACGTGCGCTTTCCAAATTATTTTTTTTAGCAAACGAAACGATATACTGAGCAAGTTTCTCTTCTTTTCTTGAAGGATGCGGAATTCTGCAGATCTCTTCAAAATGATTCCACAATAATTCTGGTTTTAATTGTCCTAATACTTCTCCCATCGTTAATTTCCTTTATTTATTTCTTGGAATGTGATGAAACGTTGTTCATAAAGTCCTGTTAAAAATTTTGTTAATCTCTCATTTACAGGTTCAATTTTATCCCCAAATTTTTCCAGAAGAAGTTTACCGATTTTATCAACTTTTCTTTTTCCGTCAATCAACAACCAAACAGCGGTACCTAATTCGTCTAATTTCAGTCTGATTACAGGTGATTTTAATTTTGGATTAATAAACCGGACTGCAAATTTATTTTGAAATTTTGGAATAATAATAGAAACCAAATTTTCTTCTGAAATTTCTTCTTCATACAATCGAAGTGGAGTTAGTTCTAAATAGTTTGCGCCTTTTAATATTTTTCGTCGTTCAGAAAAACTTACCTGCATGATATTCCTTTTTGAAAAAATATGTCCCGGTTATTATACCGGGACATTAAATAAATTACATAGATACTTGAGGAGGAGCTGGTTCATCGGGTCTTCCGGCATTCTTAACCGGAATCCTAATTAACAACCAAGCTATAAAAGCAAACACTAATAAACTGACATAGAAACTTGGGTTTTCAAAAATATGGTATATTGATATATCGAAGAAAGCCAATGCCGCGAATAAAAGCCCAATTAAGGCTTCGCCGGCAATTAGACCAGCGGCTATTAGTATTCCATTATTTTCCACCCTTGATTTTTGAGCAGCGTTAAATTTCTTCTTTTCATTTACCATTTCAACGGCACCTTTAATTAAACCGCCAACAAAAATTGCAAATGTAGTTCCTAATGGTAAGTACATACCAACGCTAACAAGCATCGGACTTTTAACATTCATCATAATAAAACCAACACCCATCAACATACCTGTAAAGATTAAGATCCATTCCATATCACCGGCAACAATTCCTTTTGATAGAATTGCCATTAAACTTGCTTGTGGTGCAGGTAGGTTTTCACCACCAAACCCGGTGCCTCCCATTTTTATATCACCTTCGTGTAAGACTATAAGTGGAATAAACATTACGGCGGCAGAAACTGCTACGCCAATTAAATCGCCGATCTGCATTTTCCAAGGTGTACCACCAAGGATATGACCTGCCTTTAGATCCTGAAGCATCTCACCGGCAACGGCTGCCGCAACACAAACAACAGCGGCAACTCCAAGTACGGCTCCAACTCCTTGTATTCCTTTCATACCAAGAGCAACCATTAACAATGCCGCAACAACTAAAGTTGATAAAGTTAAACCGCTAATTGGATTATTACTTGATCCGATGATTCCAACTAGATAACCAGAAACTGCAGCAAAGAAAAATCCGGCTACAATCATAACGATTGTTGCAACTAATGCTGCAACTAAATCTTGTGCGAAATAATTGTAGATGAAAAATGTTGCAACTCCGGTCAGAAGAATACCGATCATAATCCATTTAAATGAAATGTCTTTTTCTGTTCGATCTACAACGTGCTCGCCGGTAGCAGCTTTCTTAACATCACCAACCGACCGCGCAATACCTGTGATTAAATTTTTTCTCATTTTCCATAATGTAAATGCGGCGCCAACCAACATTCCACCGATTGCGATTGGTCTAACATATGTTTTCCAAACTGCAATGATAGTTCCTGCCCAATCAAGACCTTCCATGGGAGTAGTACCGAATTTAAAATAAGTAATAAGTGGGGCTAGTAGTCCCCAAGCAATTACACCACCGCTAAAATTCAATGCAGCCAACCTCGGACCAATTATATATCCAACGCCCATATAGGCTGGGCTAACGTCTGGAGAACGAAATAAAATATTTCCTTTACTTAAAGAAATAAGTCCGTCTGCACTTGTTGCGAATAATCTAAATTGTCCTAAAGCTTGAATAGCTGCGCCAAAACCCATTGCGCTGAATAAAAATTTAGAGCCGGTTCCACCATGGCGGCCAGCTTTATGAATCTCTGCAGCTGCTACGGATTCCGGGAAAGGAAGTTCAACATCTTCAACCATCACTCTGCGAAGCATTGCTACAAACATAATTCCAAGAACACCACCAGCCATCATAATTGCTGCAGATAGTGCATAATTTCCCGGAGTGAAAAAAGGATCCCATATTCCCGCAATATAAAATGCGGGTAAAGTGAAGATCGCACCGGCAGCAATTGATTCACCAATTGAACCAACAGTACGGGCAAAATTTTCTTCGAGAATCGTTCCCTTAAAAAGTTTAATTATTGCCATGCCGATAACAGCGGCCGGATAAGTGGCGGCTATTGTCATTCCAGCTTTCAATCCTAGATACGCATTTGCCGCACCTAGAACTACTGCAAGGACAAGTCCGATCACAAGAGCTCGAATTGTAAATTCTGCCATATTTGTTTCCGATGAAACAAATGGAACATGTTTCTTTTGTTCCGCCATGATTTTCTCCTGTAAGTGGTGAGATTATTTATTTGTGAGTTACTAACAGTCCGATAACGCTTCGGCTAATATAAATATGTATCCTTAGCAGAGCAACATTTTTTATCTCAAAGAATCATACAATTATTTAGGTACAATTGACGTAATTGATACTTGAATTACACATGGTTAATAAGGATATTTAGTTTGGATATGGAATAAACCGTTGAAGACAAAGAAACAAAAGATAAAATCAGCAGAAGTTAAAACCATTAGTATCCCAAAGAACGGGAAAATCAAATCGTTACCTTTCGACTTTTCCTATGTTTATTTAACAATTCTAAGTATTCTTTTCATTTTGATGTGTTATCAGAACAAACATATTCAGGATGATGCGTTCATAACATTTAGATATGCAAATAATTTTATTGACGGTCACGGATTGGTTTTCAATATTGGCGAAAGAGTTGAAGGGTTCACCAGTATTTTGTGGGTATTGATTCTAAGTTCTGTAAAAATTTTAGGTTTAGATCTAGTCGGTTTCTCTCAAATTTCCGGAGTAGCATTAGGCATTCTATCAATCTGGATTACCTTCTTACTAACAAAATTATTTTTCTCAAACAACATTTTATATACAACTCCCTCTTTGAAAGGAGAAAAAACATTTTTTGGTGCATTGGTAAATTTACTTCCGGCTACAATGCTTGCATTTACAGGAGCATTTCAATATTGGGCAATAAGCGGAATGGAGGTAACACTTTTCATTTCATTTTTTCTCATTTCAATTTATTTATATCTCGAAGCAATCCGGTATGAAAAACCTTTAACCCGTTTTTCTGTTTTTATTTCTATCGCATCACTCGTCCGTCCTGAAGCTGTTTTGTTATTCATTGTTCTAATCCTTCACTTCTGGTTCCGTCTGTATAAAAAGCATGAGAATATTGCATTAAATATATTTTTTAGAGAGATTGTTTCAGAGAAGAATAGAACTCCAATCTTGATATTCTTCTTAACAAATTTTGCACTTCTTATCTTCCGGCTTTTTTATTACGGCTTCCCTCTTCCAAATACATTTTATGCGAAGACCGGACTTTCTTATGAATATTTGACTGCGGGATTAGATTACATTTATGATTTCTTTAAAACTTATCTGCTATACGGAACCATTTTATTTTCGGCATCATTACTTTTCATTAACAAGGAAGCAAAACAAAATATTGGTTTGCTCCTATCGATTATAATGATTTTTATAATTTACTCTATTGTAATCGGTGGTGATGTACTTCCTCTATTCAGGTTTGTTCTTCCGGTTCTCCCTTTAATTTATATTCTTTTCATAAAGTCTTTTCTCACTTTGGGAAATGTTTTGCAGAAGAGAATAAAGAATAGTTTTGAAAACCTTCCGGCAATTGGTACGATCATTATTTCCCTTCTAATAATTTATTATAATTATATAACTCCAAAAGAAAAGATCGAAAAATATTCTTACTTCGAAAATCAGTTGGTGAAGAAAATGAGTGCAAGCGGAAAGTGGTTGGCACAAAAGCAAATTGAATCAGAGAGAAAATTAATAGTTGCTGCAACTACAATCGGAGCGGTCTCATACTATTCTAATGCTAGAGTAATTGATATGCTGGGTCTTACAGATGCCACAATTGCTCATAACCCGAAACCGATTAAAGTGATTTCCGGCAGTCTTAGCGGTTGGAAAGAAAGAAATTATAATATTGATTACCTCCTTTCGCAAGAACCGGATTACATTTATTTTTCAACTGGCCTCAAGCCGAGTGCTTATGCCGAACGCGCACTTTTTTTGTCTGAAGATTTCGTCAATAATTACTACCCTTATTTCTTCAATGCAATAGAAAATTACGTAGAGACAATCTACAAACGTAAATCTCCGGCGATAGAAAAAAATAAAATGATTCGCTTTTCAGAAAATTCCAAATTCGATTCAAATTATGTTAATCTTTACAACAATCTTCTAAATATCAAAAACAAGCCGGAGTTTAGAGAAAGAGCTTTATCGATTTGCGAACAGATTAAAAAAATCGGGCCGGTCAATTTTACAGGAGCAGAATATCAGTTAGGGCTGTTGTATGAAAAAGAAGGAAATAAAGAAAATGGATTCAGAATAATGGAGGATGCTGCAGATAAAGACGATTATCTTTCCTTAGCTCATTTCTATTTGGGCAGGCATTATTCAATCAAAAAAAATATTCCTCTTGCAAAAACACATTTCGAATTAGTTCAGAAATACAATCCAGATTATTTTAATTACCAAACCCGGCACAGACAAAAGTTAGAAAATTAATTTTCTCATCCCGATATGACAGATTGCAAAATCATACTTCACCGGATCCGAGTCATCAAACCGTTTTAGCCGGTCAGTAATTTCTTCTGCCATTTTCCAGGATACATTCTTTTGTTTTGTTAGTTTAAGTTGCTTGCAAATTTTGGCCACGTGAGTATCCACCGGGATGACAAGTTTAGACGCCGGGATTTCATTCCATAAGCCGAAATCGAGTTCATCTTTTCTTACCATCCATCTTAAAAAGAGGTTCATTCTCTTACACGCACTTCCTTTCAGCGGGTCAGGAATCATAAATTTAATTCCGTGTGTGACGCTTCCTTTCTCTGAACTTAATTCAACAAAATTTCTTGAGAAAAAAGAAATGACATTTTTAAGATTTGGATCCTTCTCAAAATAGTATAGAAGGAAAAAATATTTGAGCGAGCCGTAATTCAAATAAATTTTATTCAGTGAATAAAATAGTTTCGCAATATCTTCGTTTGAATAAAAGCGGTGCTTCAGATCACTGAAGAGTTTTAATCCTTCGGCATAAGAGTAGTTTTTTACAAACTCGTGCGGCTGGTTATTCATCAGTTGATGAATTTTTTCGAGCGAGTTGTTAATCTGTTTGACGTTTCCATACGCAAAAATAGAAGAGATAAATGCGGAGATTTCTATGTCATAAAAATTTTTAAAACGGTGCGGAAATTCTAATGGGTCGGGAGATATTTTTGAGAAATCAAAATATTTATAGTGAAGTTCTAACTTTTTTTTAAGAGAAGTTTCTTTTATAGATAATTTCAAATAATTCTTTCTTCCTGCTTTAATAATTCTATACTTTTACTCCATAATAAAATATCCCATCAATGAATATTTTACAACGCTTTATCTTTTCGTTAACGCAATCATCTCTTTGATTGCTTGTTCTGCGCCAACGTACATTCCCCGTGCAAGTACCGCATGACCAATACTAACTTCATCGATTTCTTCGACAGCAAGAAATTCTTTCATGTTGATGTAATTCAAACCGTGCCCGGCATTCACACCGAGTCCAAGTTTTTTAGCATGTTTAGCTGCAAGTCTTACCTTTTCAAGTTCTTCAAAAATATCTTCCTCATTTACGGCATTAGCGTAATTACCGGTGTGAATTTCTATGAAGTCTGCATTTATTTCGGCTGCAGCATCAATTTGGTTTATATCAGGTTCGATGAAAATAGAAACGGGAATTTCCGCTTCATGCAAACGTTCAATGGCAGATCGAATTTGATCGATATTATCAATAACATTAATTCCGCCTTCGGTTGTTAGCTCTAGCCGTTTCTCAGGTACAAGTGTCGCAAGTTCCGGATGAATATCACACGCAATTTCTATTATCTCATTAACCGGCGCCATTTCAAGATCAAGCTTAGTCGTGATTAGTTCGCGAAGAAGACGAACATCGCGTTCATTGATATGTCTTCGATCTTCACGCAGATGAACAACAATTCCATCTACTCCGAATTGTTCTGCCATCAAAGCAAATGTTACAGGATCCGGCTGAGTTTCTCCACGTGCATTTCTCAATGTTGCAACATGATCAACGTTAATACAGAATCTCATTTTTAACCTTTCACTAAATTTGTTGATGTGAAATTAAAAAAAATATGGAAGAGTTACAGTGCCTAACTTTTTACTGCGGTCTAATTGATCCGATCGATGATTTAATCAGCGGCTGTGCGGTTTCCAAATAACCGGAAGGAATTGTGTAATCAAATTGGATTATCTGACCGGCATTATTTTCAAAAACCAGTTTATAAGAGAAGAGATTTTGTTTTTCAATAGTAAACTGGGAAAAATAAATTTTAGAATGAATAAAATTACTGCTTGAGAGTTTATCGTTTTTATGTTTTGTGCTGATCAATCCCTTGTAATAGTTCAACCGCGAACTTTTGGCTAATGATGTATCGTTTGTTACAACTTTACCCACACTTAGTAATCCGCCGGACGAATTATCAAAAAACACATAAGTCGGTTCATATATAAAATGATCGCCGGGGTTTGCTACATCCCGTGCCTCTATTTTTTTTGAGATTAATGTTTGTCTTAACTCCCAGCTAATTGGCGGGTAAAATTTTATTCCAAGATCCTGATCAACAACTTCCATCCCTAGTTTTGATTTATCAAACGAAAAGTAGTCTGAATCGGCTTGATCATTCTTCCCTTTTCCGCATGAAATAATAATAAAAGAAGAGAACAATCCTATTGCAATTAATATCAATGGTTTGCCAAAACGACTGAAGCCAAATAGTTTTTTCATCTTCGAACTCAACAGAATCAATTTCAAAACGATAATAAATTGAAAGTACAATTAAATATAACTATCTTTGACCAGAAAAATTAGTTAACCTATGTGCAAGTATAAAATATTTTCAAAAATAACGGGCAGAAAAAATCTAAGAAATTATGCTGCCTCCCGCTTTGAACAAGTCTTCTAATTGATTTTCCATCTTTCAGATTTTCTCAACTATTTTATTCACACTTTTATTTACGGTGGAACTGATGGATACTTCAATCAACATACTAAATTCAGAAAAAATTAATACAAATGTAACGGCTCAAAATGTTCACGAGATTCTTAGCAAGAGAATGCTTGTTGATGGATTTGATTTTGTATTAGACTTGAAAAAAAGTCATGGTTTAACAATAGTAGATGAAAAAACGGGTGATGAATATTTAGATTTTTTTTCATTCTTCGCTTCATCTCCAGTAGGCATCAATCATCCTAAGATGAACACTCCGGAGTTTCGAGAAGAACTTGCTACTGCGGCAATCAATAAACCATCAAATTCAGATATTTACACAGTTGAGATGGCAAAATTTGTTGAGACCCTTTCACGCGTTGCTGTGCCGGATTATTTCAAGCATCTCTTCTTTGTTGACGGTGGCGCACTCGCAGTTGAAAATGGTTTGAAAGTTGCATTCGATTGGAAGGTGCGTAAAAATTTCATAAAAGGTTATAAGGAAGAACGCGGACAAAAGGTAATTCACTTCCGGGAAGCATTCCATGGCCGTTCGGGATATACAATGTCTCTCACTAATACAGACCCAGTTAAAATCGCGCATTATCCAAAATTCAATTGGCCAAGAATCATAAATCCAAAAATTACTTTTCCACTCAAAGACAATTTGGATGAGATAATCAAATTAGAAACCCAGGCAATTGAAGAAATATATTTAGCAATAAAAAAGAATCCCGATGATATCGCTGTAATTATAATTGAACCAATTCAAGGTGAGGGCGGAGATAATTTTTTCAGAAAGGAGTTTTTCTTAAAGCTTCGTGAAATTGCTGATGAAAATGAAATCCTTCTTATGTTTGATGAAGTTCAAACCGGTGTTGGAATGACAGGCAAAATGTGGGCACATGAATATTTTGTTGAACCTGATATAATGGCATTCGGAAAAAAAACTAATATTTGCGGAATCATGGTGAGCGATCGAATTGATGATATTTCGGAAAATGTTTTTAAGAAATCGAGCCGAATTAATTCTACTTGGGGCGGTAACCTTACAGATATGGTGAGGTCGCGAAGAAGTCTTGAAATCATAGAAGAAGAAAATCTGGTTGATAATGCAGGTATTATGGGGGCCTATTTACTAGAAAACTTAAAAGAAATTCAAAACGAATACCCGGAATATGTATCACAAGCACGCGGTTTAGGATTGATGTGTTCTTTTAATTTGCCCTCTGCAGAGATCAGGAAAAAATTTCTTGAAGAACTTTACAAAAATAAAATGATTATGCTTGGCTGCGGAAACAATTCTGTTAGATTCAGACCGACTCTAACTATTGCAAAAAATAATATTGATGACGGTATGGAAAGAATCAAAAATGCACTCCACAAACTGCATAAATTGTAATTTCAATAGATTTTTAAGAAAAACCCCAATTGTTATTGGGGTTTTTTTATTTTTGTAAAAAGAGAATTTCAGTATGAAGAGAGGAACCCTTTTTATTATCGCTACCCCAATAGGTAATCTTGGTGATATAACCTACAGAGCGGTAGAGACATTAAAATTGGTAGACTTCATACTTTGTGAAGACACTCGTGTAACAAAAATTTTACTCGATCATTTTCAAATCAGTAAACCGTTTATCGTAGTCAACGCACACAACGAATCGAAATCAATTGAAAAAATTTTAGAGAGATTAGAAACCGGAGAGTCGTGCGCACTGGTATCAGATGCCGGCACTCCTTGTATCTCAGATCCGGGGGTTCGGTTAGTCAATAAATTCATTGAGTATGGAATTGAAATTGTTGGCATTCCCGGGGCTAATGCAGCAATTATGGCTTTGAGTATAAGCGGATTGCCGACAGATTCTTTCGTGTTTGAAGGCTTTCTGCCACAAAAGAAGGGACGCCAGAAAAAACTTAAACAGTTATTCGAAGAAGAGAGAACAATTGTCCTTTACGAATCAACTTACCGTATAAAAAAACTTATAGAAGAACTAAATGAATATATGCCTGCTAGACAGGTTGTTGTTGCAAGGGAGTTAACAAAAAAATTTGAAGAAACCTGGCGAGGAACACCGTCAGAAATACTCGCGGACTTTGATAAAAAAATTATTAAAGGTGAATTTGTAGTTACAATTGCACCGCTCAATTGGAAGGAACGAAAGTCACAAGATCATTCCGAACCGTACTGAATAATTGAACGAACATCATAAGATTTCAATTTATCTCTGCCTTTCAAAAAGTCGAGTTCGATCAGAAAGGAAATTTGAACAACTACCCCGTCTAACTTTTCTATTAACTTGCAGGCAGCTTCCATTGTTCCTCCGGTGGCAAGCAGATCGTCATGGAGCAAAACTTTATCTCCGGGTTGAATTGCATCTTTATGTATTTCTATAGAATCACTGCCGTATTCAAGCAAATAGCTTTCTGATATTTTTTCGGCGGGAAGTTTTCCAGGTTTTCTAATCGGTATAAATCCCGCATTAAGCTTTTCAGCGATTAATGCACCTAAAATAAAACCACGAGATTCAATACCAGCTACTTTTGTTATTCCTTTGTTTTTGGCAAAGTTATATAATTCTTCTGCCGAATCTTTAAGTCCCATTGGACTCTTTAGAAGTGTTGTAATATCTTTAAAAATAATTCCCTTCTTTGGAAAGTCCGGTACATCTCTAATCAATTTTTTCAGTTCCATAATTCCCTCTTATTAAATTGAATTTCCAATTTGTTCAAAAGAATTTATCTGTTCAAGATACTTTAATAAAATATCCTCGATGGGAGCATATTCAAGTTGCTGATATAATTCTTGCCGGATCTCCTTTGAGTTATGGAGTCCTTTCAAATATCCCGCATAATATTTTCGAAATGGGATAATGGCTGCTCGCGGTTCCTTCAACTCAAGAGAATATCTTAAGTGCCGAAGCGCTGTATGAATTCTTTCATAAGGTGAAACTTGATTAACTGGAATTCCAAGCAATAATTCTTTTGCTTCTCTGAAAATCCAAGGATGTTCAATAGCACCCCGTGCTATCATAATAGCATCGGCCTTTGTTTCCTGAAATGCTTGTTTAACATCGTCTGCAGTAAAGATGCCTCCGTTCAATGCTACCGGAATTTTAACTACTTCCTTGACTCTTGGAATCCAATTCCAATCCGGTTCACCACTGTGACCTTGTTTTCGTGTTCTGCAATGAACAGTTAATGCAGCTGCACCTGCATCTTCAACACGTTTTGCTATATCCAGAATATTTATAGAATCTGCATCCCAGCCAATTCTTGTTTTAACAGTTACCGGAATAGTCACAGCATTTACAATTGCTCCAACCATACTCTGCATATAACAAGGATCTTTGAGAAGACCGGCACCTGCACCCCGCGTAGCAATTTTTTTTACCCAGCATCCGGCATTTATATCTATCAAGTCCGGATTTCTAGATTCCGCTATTTTTGCGGCTTCAATCATCGGTTCAAGATTACCGCCATAAATTTGAATTCCAACCGGACGTTCTTCATCAGTGATTTCAAGTTTCTTTTCAGTTTTTTTATTTGAACGAATCAACCCATCTGAATTCACAAACTCTGTATAAACTACATCCGCTCCCAACTCTTTGCAGAGTCTTCTATAAGCGATGTCTGTAACATCTTCCATAGGCGCAAGCAGAAGAGCATGATCTATATTCAGTTTTCCGACTTTAAACATTTTGAGGTACTTCCAAACTATTGGGTTTCAATAAATAGATTGCAACAATAAACGTAATAAATGTAAATACGGCACCAGTCACAAACGGAAATTGATAACCAAATGCATCATAAGAAAATCCTCCCCATAACGGACCAAGCACGCGCGCAAAAGCTGAGATTGATTGACTGAATCCTAATATTGCACCCTGCTGATCTTCGGGTGAAAATTTTGAAATCATACTCGGAATAATTGGTTGAAGTATTCCCCCTCCAACTGCCATAATAGAAATTATGATTGCTACACCTAAAAAATTACCTCCAAACGGTAAAAATCCGAGCCCAATAATCATGAAAAAGATACCTATAAGAACGATTGTTTTATCATTTAACTTTTTTGAAAGCGTTCTAATAAATCCAGCTTGAATAGATGCACCTACCAATCCGGTAATCCCAAAGAGCATCCCGTTTTGTTGATCGCTGAAATGATAAAACAAATGACCAAGTATCGGGAACATACCGTAAATATTGGCAATCGAAAAAATTATCAAAAAGTAGAGAACAATTAAAAATCCGATAGATGTATTAGTCATTACATGTTTGGCAAAAGCGAAATCAAAAATTTTGATCTTAACTTTTCCATCGGTTTTCTTTTCTTTCAGAGATTCCGGTAACCTGAAGTAAGCAAAAGTAAATGCCGTTAATGTGAAACAGGCGCTTCCAATACCAGCCACATTATATCCATACTTAGCCAGCAACGCACCAATTACAGGACCAAAAACAAAACCTAATCCAAATGCGGCACCAATTACTCCCATCCCTTTTGCCCGTTCTTCGCGCGTTGTAATATCAGCAATATAAGCTTGAGCAACGCCAATGTTGCTTCCGCCGAGTCCCGCCAACATTCTTGAAAAGAAAAGCAATGCAAATGAATTTGAAAAAGCGAAAATGACATACGAAGCTGCTGTCATAAGCTGAGTTGCAAGAATTACAGGCCGCCTGCCGATTCTATCAGACAATTTGCCGAGCATAGGGTTGAAAACAAACTGCATCAAAGAGAAAATGGCAATAATAGAACCGATTCCAAAGTTTGAAATTCCGAGTTGCTTACTGGCAAATGTTGGGAGAATTGGAATCAGGATTCCGAAACCCATTAAATCGATGAAAATTGTTACGAAGATTATGCCTAAAGAAGCTTTATTTTTATTGGCCATTCAAAGTTTCTATTTAGTTCGATGCAAAGATAAAAAAATAAATGCGATTTAATAAGTCCAACAGATTAGTTGGATTTTTCGTTCAACGGAAGGTATATATGATTTTGAATTGATTCAAACATTTTACGCGTGTCATTGTTTGACTGGAGAAGTTTAATCCGGTCTGCTTCCATTACGAAATTATTTGATTTACTTATTGTTGTGTCGGCAGGAAGAATGACAAATTCATTTTTGCTTTCTGTCTTTCCTTTAAAAATCCAAGTCGGCAACACAGAAACATTAGATAATCTGATTAAACCAGTATAAATGTTTTTAATTAACGAAAAATTAAGAATTACTCCAGCATCAGAGTAGCGCCATCTTTGGTTTGAAATAAAATTACCAAGCGAATAAGCAATGAAACCTTCTCCAATTTTATTTTTGTTAGAAGTAAAATATTCAAGTGGCTGAATTACATGTGGATGACTTCCTATTATCATATCGGCACCGCAATCAATTGCAAACTTCACTACTTCTTTTTGAAATGAGTTTGGTTTGCGCTGGTATTCTTCGCCAAAATGAAAATAAACAAGAACAACTTCGGCATTTTTCTTCCTCGCTGACTGGATATCGAGCTTAATCAGATTTGTATCAATTACATTTACCAAATACTTTTCTTTTTTTGAGATGTAATTACCGTTCAAACCGTAAGTGTAAGCGAGTACTGCAATTTTGATTCCGTTAATTTCAAATATCCTGGTTGAATCTCTGTCTTGCTGAGTTTTGTAAGTGCCTATAGAATTCATTCCGATAGAACGAATTTTATCAATTGTATTTATGATTCCGATTTTACCTCTGTCGAGGCAATGATTATTTGCTGTTAACAAAAGATCAAATCCGGCATCTTTTAAAGCATCAAGATATTCATGAGGAGAATTGAACAATGGGTAACCGCTGTAGTGGTTTTTCTTCCCGGCAATTGTTGTTTCCAGATTTCCAATCGCTAAATCGGAAGCCGATAAATATTTTTTCACTACTCTAAAAGCCGGTTTAAAATCAAAACTGTCTTTGCTAACTTTTGCAAAATCCATCTGAGGAGTATGACACATCAAGTCTCCGGTGAAGGAAATTGTGACTGTACGGAGAGAATCGATATCATTCTTTTTTACTTTTGAAACCGGGCAGGAGAAGAATTGGAATCCTAAAATCGTTGTTATGAATAAGATAGATAAGTTTTTCATTATCAAAAGGAGTTACCTATTTCTAACTATAATCATTGACATCACCAGAGAAAATACTTTGAGAAAAAAAATAGGTCGGGCTAAAACTAACCCGACCTATAAAACTAAGAGAAAACTTAAAGACTAGTTTCCGCCTTTAGCAGCTTTGCGTTGTGCTTTTGTATCTTGAACATCATTACGCAAATCTTGAGTTAACTTCTTCAACTCGCTGAGACCTTTTCTCAGACGTGTGCCGGCAGCGGATTGCCCTTTCTCGTAGAATTTTGCTACGTCGGGTTCTAGACCTTTTAAGAAGTCAATAAGTTTTAAATATTTTTCGTTCATGTTACCTCCTACTGTTAGTGAGTGATTTATTGGATTGAGTTTTCGAGTACAATTTCAGCTACATCTTTTACCTGGACCGTTTCTTGTTTTTCAAATGACTTAATTCCGTCATTCATCATTGTCATGCAGAATGGACATGCCGAAGCTACTGTATCGGCTTTAGTCCCTATTGCTTCTTCTGCCCTGTTGTTGTTTATTCGTGTTCCTTCGGTTTCTTCAAGAAACATTCTTCCGCCACCCGCACCACAACAAAATCCTTTATCACGATTTCTTTTCATTTCTATCAGTTCTACGCCATTTATCATTTTCAACGAATCACGCGGTGAATCATAAATGCCGTTGTATCTTCCTAGATAACATGAATCATGATAAGTAATTTTTGATTTTGCTTCTTCATTCTTGAGTTTGATCTTCCCTTCATCAAGAAGTTGATTAATCAATTCTGTATGATGAACAACTTCAAAATTTCCGCCGAATTGCGGATACTCATTTTTCAATGAATTATAACAATGCGGGCATCCGGTAACAATTTTTTTGACGCCATAATTGTTTAGAGTCTCAACATTTTCATGCATCATCATTTGAGCCAAATATTCATTTCCAAGGCGACGCGCCGTATCCCCGTTACATTTTTCTTCTATTCCAAGAATTCTGAAATCAACATTAGCATTCTTCATCAAAGTTGCAAATGCTTTCGTCACTTTTTGATATCGGGCATCAAACGAACCGGCACAACCAACCCAGAATAAATATTCGGTATTTGCATCTTCCGCCATTGTCTTTATATTCATTCCTTCAGCCCAATTTGCTCTATCCTGTGAGTTAAATGCCCACGGTGTAAAGTTGTTTTCTATATTTTTGAAAACAGTATTCAATTCTGATGGAAAATTTGATTCGCTTAAAACAAGATTTCGTCTCATATCTACTATTGAATCAAGATGCTCTATAGTAACAGGACATTCTTGAACGCAAGCCATACACGTTGTACACGCCCAGAGTTCTTCATCGGTTATATAATTATGTACCAATGTTTTTTGAATCATCTCATTGTCATCAGATGTCTTTACCAAAATCAAGGGGGCTTTATCTTCTGTTCGATGACGGATATTTACAATTATTTCCCGGGGTGATAATTTCTTTCCGGTTGCAGCAGCCGGGCATGCGGCTGTGCATCGTCCGCATTCCGTACATGAAAATCCATCTAGGATTTGTTTCCATGATAAATGTTCAAAATCGGCAGCTCCGTATTGAGTTAAATTTTCATCTTCCAGATTTAATTTCTTGAGAGCGTATTTTTTACTGCCAAATTTTGAAAAATAAACATTCGGAATAGAAGTGAAGACATGAAAATGTTTTGAATAAGGGAGAAAATTCATAAACCCAAAAATGATCAGAATATGCGTCCACCAAAAAACTTCATACAAAATGTGCGAAGTTTCACTCCCACCGTTAAAAAATAATCCGCTTAAATAAAATGAAATAGGACGTATTTCAAAATTTGCTAAAACAAAATTTGAATTTGCAATGTGTGTAATGGTCTGACCAAACATTGATAACACAACGCCGAGTATCAACAAAAGAATTATTGCCGCATCAAGTTTATGGCCTTTTACATTCAGCCGGGGCACTTTCTGAATAAATCTCCTATTCAGAGCCCATACAACAGAGATGACTACTAGGACTCCAAAAATATCCTGGACAAGTGTTATTGCCGTATAAACTAGTCCAAGAAAACGTAAAGAGAACGACGGGAAAAAACCTTGCAGAATGGCTTCTCCAACTGCAAATAGGAAAAGCATAAATCCCCAGAAAATCAGAAAGTGAATTGAACCGGCAATCGGTTCGCGTAAAATTTTTGATTGCCCGAATGCAATTTTCAATACACTTTTAATTCTTTGGACTGGATTACCAAAACGATCTTCCGGTTGTGCAAGCTTAATGTATGAAAGAATTCTTTTCAAATTATAGAAAAGAAATCCAAACGCACCGACAAAGATTATAGAGAAAATTATCTGTCTGATCATGCTTGGCGCAATCGCTATGGAAGCTTTGGATATTTTTTAGAGACGGCTTTATAAATACTAAATGCCGCTGCTGTTTTGATTATATCCCATACAGAAAAAATAATTGCACCGCTAAATAATGCATTTATATAATTTCCGTTCATAAAAAGAGCTAAATATGATGCACCTGCAAGAAGAATCAATATCTGTCCGGTAACAAATGACAATAAAATTGTAATCGTTTTTTGATTTTTTTCTAAGATATATCCGACCAAAAATGCAGCAAACGGGAATGATATAAGAAATCCACCCGTAGGACCGATCAATCGTGCAAAGCCAAAACTAAAACCGGCAAATACCGGTAAACCGATTACGCCCGCAACAAGATATAGCAATTGACTGTAAGCGCCATTACGTGAGCCGAGAAAAGCGCCGGATAGTAAAACCAACATTGTTTGAAGTGTAAATGGAACCGGCTGTGTTGGTACCGAAACTTGTGCCGCAAATGTTGTTAGAACCGCAAATGTAACTACCCAGAATAATTCCGAACTTCTTATTTTAATTAACGTTGTTACCAACGGATTGTTTTTAACTTTTTCTTTTATGGCCATAAATTCCTCTAGTTAAGATTTTTAATAAAAAATTTTGTTGTCTCTTCCAATAGTTTATCAAACTTCGCGTTTGTACCGGAAAATGGATGCACAATATCAAAGGTATGTCCTGTGCCGAAAATTTTGAACAATTCAGTTTTTGATTTATCCGACCAATCATACAACATTTCCGCTTCGGAGATCTGCACAGCAAGGTCTTGATCTCCATGCGCTATAAGTAACGGTATATTCAAATTTCTCAAAGCATTTTCAAGATTCAATGAACTGCTTTCATTTTGTAAAATATCATCAAGAGTTGAAAGATTTAATCTCATCATCTGCTTTGTTCGCACATTCATTATTTCAAAAAAACCTTTTTTACGCCATTCATTTTTTTGGCGGAGCGAATATCTGTCTAATTTCGAAATTGCAGCCCAAGTTACTACGGCATTTACATCATTTCTCTTAGCAGCTGATAATATGGCTACTGCTCCACCTCTGCTGTGTCCAATTAATCCAACTTTCGAATTTGGATCGATCTTTTTAAAAAATCCTTTTCTAACCGAATCGAGAAGTTCATTCAGTTCTCTGACTTCTCGACTAAATGTATTCTCTTCAAATTTTTCGATTTCGGTGAATTCAAATTTACTGTCACCAATGCCATTATGCGAAAAATTGAAAGTAATTACGAAAAAACCTTTATTCGCGAAATATTCGCCAAGATAAGGTCCAAACCCCCAATCTTTAAATCCTTTGAATCCGTGAACAAAAATAATCGTTTTACCGAAAAATAATTGCTCATTCAGATAAGTAGTAATATTAAGTTTTTCGCCGTCAGAAGCAATTAAAGTGAAGTCTCTATTCATATAGCGGCAAATATGAGGTTTTGACTTCGGAAAGTCAAGAAATAGAATTACTAGGAGATCATGAATTTTTTGATTCAATTATTAAAAGTCCTTAAACGATTTTAGTTTTTATACGATAATAAGTACAGATTCACAGAATAATTATTAAAAAAGAAGTATGACATTGGAAGAAAAAACAAAATGGTTTGAGAAAGCCCTTAAATTTGCGTTGGATGGAAAAATTCATCTGATTATGAAATCCAATATAAATGGTGCCGCAAAATGGGCTATAATCGATAGCGAGAAAAACTTGGTACTAAACTCAAACATGGAATGGGAGCCGGAACCGCCTCTAGCCAAGGATAGAAATGAAGGTTTTTTAATACGAGCCCGATTCGATTTTGATACCGCTGTTGCCTTATATGATCAGATGAAGATGTTTGCTCAATAATATTTTCTCCTCAAATTGTCACAACATTATATTCATTTTCTTTTACCTCTCATTTAGCTATTTTTACCACAGCATTTAATAAAAGATTGTGGGCTGAATAAGTCCATTCGGAAATAATATGGTAAAGATTTTAGTTATTCCTTCGATTGATATTCAAGACGGTAAGACAGTTCGAGTTGTACAAGGGATCCCGGAATTGGGTTGTGCTGAGTTTGGTGACGATCCGGTTGAAATGGCAATGATATGGCGAGCTGAAAATGCGAAGTGTCTTCATGTAGTTGATTTTAACGCTTCACATGAACACACTCGTACAAATTCTGAAATAATACGACGAATTTGCGAATCCGTTATTATTCCTGTGGAACTCGGCGGAGGGATAGGAAGTTATAACGATGCAGAAGATGCTTTTAAACTTGGTGTTGCTAGAGTTGTGATTGGTTCAATGGCATTTGAGAATCCGCGTGAATTTATAAAAATATTGGACAATTTCTCGCCCAATAAAGTTGTTGCGGCAATAGATGTTGTAAATAATGAAGTTGTAACAAGAGGCAGACAGCAACGGACTCATCTTCCTGCTGTTCAATACGCAAAGTTTTTAAAATCTTGCGGTGTAAAACGAATAGTAGTAACCGATGTTAAAACAAACGGAATGTTAACCGGACCGAATATTGAATTATCAAAGCAGGTTGCCGAAGCTGCTGAAATAAAAGTAACACACTCCGGCGGTATTGGAGGTTTCCAAGATTTGATTAAATTGCAGCGTGAAGCTTCAGAACATGTTGATTCTGTTATTATTGGTCGTGCTTTATATGAGAATAAATTTCCTTGTCAAAAAATTTGGCGTGTAGCAGAATCTGGAATTTTTAACTGAGAGGTTAAAATGGAAAATAGCTCTACCGGTTTAGCAAAGAGCAGTTTCTGGTCAAATCTTTTCAAGACACCAACGGAAAAAAGTGAACTTGAAGAAGTTCTTCTTTCAATGCCTCCCTTTCAAAATCTAAACTCAAAACTTCTCAAACTTTTAATGAAGACTTTTCACAACCGGGTATATTCTGCTAATGAATCTATTTTTCTTCAAAACGATCCGGGAATAGCACTTTACATTATTATAAGCGGCGAAGTTTTAATTTCTCAGGATGCAGAAGGAGACCGTTTCGACTTGGCATTGCTAGGACGCGGGGATTTCTTTGGAGAGATTGCATTATTAGACGGAGAAAAACGTTCCGCATCTGCAACTGCATTAAAAGAATCTCAACTGGCAGTGATCTTCAGACCGGACTTATATGAATTCGTTGAAGCACATCCCAAAGAAGGAATAAATATTTTGCGCGGTATATCTATAATTGTTGCTACCCGTCTGCGTAATTTAAATCAAGATTATTTTTCTCTCTATTGCAGAACAAGAATAAAATAGTGGAGGACAGCATGGAGCCGACCAAGCTAATAAAAAATATTTTAGCACCAATTGATTTCTCTGATTATTCTAAGAATGCTTTAAAATATGCATCTCAATTCGCTAAAGAATTCAATGCAAATCTTTACCTTATCTATGTGGTTGAACCGATGATTTATCCCGCTGACTTCAGCATGGGACAAATCGCAATTCCTTCAACGGATGTTGATCTTCATGCGCGTGCGGAAGAGGAATTGAACAATCTCGCAAAAACCATTGATCCATCATTGAAAGTCGGCACTATGATCAGAACCGGTAAACCTTTTGTTGAGATTATAGAAGAAGCAAAGGAAAAAGATATTGACTTAATTATTATAGCATCTCATGGACACACCGGAGTAGAACACTTACTCTTTGGAAGTACGGCTGAAAAAATTGTTCGTAAAGCTCCTTGCCCGGTTCTCACATTGCGTGAACCAATTAAAGGTTTTCAGTTCAGTGCCAAATAACAGATTCATCACCCGATGAATAAAAAAACGCAGATTGCATTTAATAAATTACTTTCCGATAAAACATCGGGCAGTGTTGATTTATTATTAAAACTAAATACGTTTTGCAAAAAATATTTATTTGATGTAAAACACCCACTGGAATTTATTCAACAAGCCCAAATTCAGTTTTCTTCCTTTCAAAATATTCAAAGGTACTTAGCTGAACTTAAATCAAATGTTCATAGCAAGCAGGTAATAATGGAATTCTTTACCGCAACCGAAAGTAAAGCGGAAACATCATATTGGGAAATATACACTAGTGCTATGCCCTTTTTGCAAAACAAGAAATCAATTTTAACAATTTCAAACAGCCGTACCGTTTTAGAAACAATAAGAAATCTGGCAAAAACAAATTATTTAATAGTTACTATTTGCGAATCACGTCCAAAATTTGAAGGAAGAATTCTAGCCAAGAAATTATTGAGTAGTAAAATAAAGGTCGAAATTATCACCGAAGCGATGGCTCCATCTTATGTTAGAAAATGCGATTGTATATTGGTAGGCGCGGATACTGTCTTAAAGGATGGGAGCATTATTAATAAAGTTGGGACGTTACAATTGGCTCTCTCAGGTAAATATTTTAAAAAACCGTTTTATGTTGTTGCGGAAAAATCGAAATTCAAGAGAAGCTTAAAAATTACACAGCGAAAAGAATTATCAAATGAAATTTGGAATAACTCACCGAAAGGTATTGTATTAAATAATTTTTATTTCGAAAAAATTCCAGGCTCTTTAATAACCAAAATATTTTCTGAACAAAAAAAACCCGACCTATGATTAAGCCGGGTTACGACGAATAATTGTCAAAGGTTCTATTTAACTGCGGCTTTCTGGTTAAGTTGTTTTACAACTTCACCGGCAATACGACCAACTTCAGTTTGAGGATATTTTTTTGCTAGATCCTGCCATACGGCAATTGCCTTTTTATCATCACCTTTAGCTTGCGCCAGCCCGCCAATATTGTATTGAGCAATCAAATTGTTCTTATCAACCGCCAATACTTTGGAATTATATTCTTCCGCTTTATTCAAATTACCTTGATTGAAATAAACATAAGTTAGTTGCAACAGAATATCGATTCTCTTTGGGTCAACCTTGATAATTTTTTCGTAAAGTTTAATTGCTTCATCCGGTTTGTGAGCAATTAATAAATCTGCATATTCACGAGTCTTTAAAGTATCGTTCGGGTTTTTCTCAACGGCAGCTTTAAGATTGTTTATCTTTTCAACTGCTTCTTTAATTACATTCGATTTATTAGGAGTATCGCCATTACCTTGAGAATTCATTTTGCTATGAATATCGTCGTTTGGCATTTTGGCATCCGAACTAATTTCAGACGCTGTATTTGAATTTTTTGTTGTTCTTGAAAAGAATATGACCGCGGCTATAAATACAATAATAACACCGAGATATATGTAAATTGGTTTAACTTTCATAAAATCCTCGTTAATTGGAACTCTAGTATATAAGTTATAGTTGAAACATTGTATTCAAAAATAACTTTTTTTTAGTAAGCAAAAAAATCTTTCTTCTATATTTGCAATGTACAATTGAAGAAGACGCAGTTATACGGGATCAAATAGAATGTCATTCCAGCCAAAGCTGAAATTGCGCATATCGCAAAATGAGAACAATATTATTATGGAATCATCAAACAAAAAGAGATTTTTGAACAATACTAATTAATTAGGTAAAGGAGATAAAATGTTAAAAAGAAATAGTTTCGGCACATTTTTAATAGCAATTACATTGGTGTTTTCTTGCTCCTCTTTTGCGCAAGAGTCGATGCAAATGAAAGATTCAACCAAAACTCAAATGAAGATGCACAATATGAGCGGAATGAAAATGCATAACAAAAAAAGTTCTTCCCTTCCAGATTCCAATAAAGTACATAAAGGGACGATTGATTTAATGGCAATTGATAAAAATAACGATGGTAAAATCTTTCAATGTCCGATGGAATTAAATGTTATTTCTGACACAAAAGGCGAATGTCCAGAATGCGGAATGGATTTGAGAGAAATTTCGCTGCCCGATGCTAACTCAAAACTGGTCAAAAGAGGTTTCAAAGTAAGAGAATCGGTACTGAATAATGATTCAAAATCTGACGATCAAAAAAATCAAACTTCTCTTTCAATCTGGAATAAAGTATGCCCTGTTTCAGGCGAAGAGGTTGATCTTGAAACTCAAACAGTTGAATACAAAGGGAAAGTAATCGGTTTCTGCTGTTCGAGTTGTATTTCTAAATTCAAGAAAGAACCTGAAAAATACTTGAAAAATTTAAGCGACGATGGAACAAAATTTATAGGCACAAAATAATCTTCAAACACCCCGGAGTAATCCGGGGTATTCAATCATTATCTCTTTTCAAACATTCGACGATAGGTTACAGTATTGAACTATCTTTTATCTAAGATGGTTATACAGTTAAATATTAATTATCGAAAGTACAACAATGAGGAAGATTGAAACAAATAAGTTAATTGATAAAAAATATATTGATTTTGATAATGTAGTAATTCCCCATCTACCTGCAATTAAGAGTTTTGCACTCAAAATGACGAGTGATCCAGACGAATCAGAAGATTTAGTACAGGACACGTTATTAAAGGCTTTCAGGTTTTTTGATAAATTTGAAATAGGTACCAATGCTAAAGCTTGGCTTTTTCAGATTATGAAAAATTCATTCATAAACAATTACCGTAAAACTAATAAGGAGCCTTTCAAAGTCGACTATGACGATGTTCAAAATTTTTATGAAACCATCAAATCTGAGGAAGTTAAAACCCAGCATTACGAAAATGATGCTTTTAGCAATGTTCTTGACGACGAGATAACAAATGCATTATCCATATTACCCGATGATTTTCGTACTGTAGTCTTTTTGAGCGATATAGAAGGGTATTCTTACGAAGAAATTGCTGATTTTGTTGATTGTCCGGTAGGAACAGTTAGATCTCGTCTGCATCGTGCTCGTAAAATGTTATATGCTCTACTAATGCAGTATGCTAAGGAGAATGGATTCCTAAAGACAAAAAGCAAAAATGAGAAAGATAATAAAACTATAAAAATGCTTGATAAACTAATGATCAGTAAATCAATCAATCCGGAATTAATACATTAACACTCAAACCGATGGATAAATGGATTAGCCGGAAAACAATTAATTTTTGTAAATAAATGATAATTTTTATAGATAATATTTGGAAATTTACTTATTATTGGGCGGTGATTTTCATAAAAACATATCAAAAACCTACTTTTAATTTTGTATCCGGGCTCTCTTTTAGAAATCCTCGCGTTATCAAATAGAGTTGGGTGAAAAAGTTTTTCTTTAAGTGAGAATTAAATTCTTCTCTTAAGGAACTTTATTATGCATTAAAAGTAAAAATACAGCATTTAGTTTTCGGAAATAATTGTAAAAAATTTAAAAATAATTAAGGAGAAGTAAGGATTTGAAGATAACGAAGCAGTTTACTAATCGTGAGAGTAAATCTTTAGATCAGTACCTTCAGGAAATTGGAAAAGTAGATCTTCTTACTCCCAATGAAGAAATTGATTTAGCAATTAGAATCAAAAAGGGAGATCAAATGGCTTTGGAAAAATTAACCAAAGCTAATTTAAGATTTGTTGTGAGTGTGGCTAAACAGTATCAGAATCAAGGTCTACCGTTAGGTGATCTTATAAATGAAGGTAATCTTGGTCTCATTAAAGCGGGCAGAAGATTTGATGAAACTCGCGGATTTAAATTTATTTCTTATGCGGTGTGGTGGATTCGCCAGTCTATTATGCAGGCAATTGCAGAGCAGTCCAGAATGGTTCGTCTTCCTCTTAACCGTGTAGGTGCTCTCAATAAAATGGGAAAAGCACTCAGCCAGCTTGAACAAGAGTATGAAAGAAGACCAAGCCCGGAAGAAATTGCTACACAGCTCGATATGGATGTTTCTGATGTTACTTATGCAATGCAAATTGCCGGACGCCATGTTTCTATGGATGCGCCGTTTGCACATAGCGAAGATAATAACAACAGTCTGCTCGATGTCATGCCGAATGAAGATCAACCGGCTCCGGATTTTACATTAATGAAAGAATCTTTGAAAGCAGAAATTGAACGTTCTCTTTCTACATTAACAGAAAGAGAAGCTGAAGTAATTCGTCTTTACTTTGGACTCGGCAAGGAACATTCTCTAACGCTTGAAGAAATAGGCGAAAAGTTAAATCTGACGCGTGAGCGTGTAAGACAAATTAAAGAAAAAGCACTAATCAGATTACGTCATTCAACTCGTAGTAAAAATCTTAAAGCTTATCTTGGTTAAAATATTGTTGCTTACAAAAGAAGCCGTTGCATTGCAGCGGCTTTTTTGTTTTAAATCACTATTTTTCTAATCGATAATTTAAGGAGTGGATAGTAATCATGAAGCGATTAGCCAAAACGTTTATTGCTCTGGTTTTTATTTTTTCTCAGACTAATGCTCAGAATGATATTGCCGGTTATTGGAGTGGTAAAATCAAGATGCTCACAATGAATTTGGATTTCCAGATTAAAGTTGAAAAAACAAAAAAAACACTAAATGCCTTTATGAGCATCCCCTCTCAAAAATTAAATAATTATCAACTCGCGGTTTTCACATTCAAAAAAAATAATGTTCATTTTGAACTCCCAAGTCAAGCGGGAATTGCAAATTTTGATGGGGAATTAAATGCCGATTCTATAAAAGGAAAAATTTTACAAGCGGGAATTCAAGGTACTTTTTATCTTGCAAAAATGGAAGAACCAAAAGCAGTACAGCAAAACGAACCAAAAATTGATGAGCCCCTTCCCTATTTCGAAGATGAAGTTGCCTTCAAGAGCGGCAGAATCTTATTAGCCGGAACTCTGACAATTCCTAAAGAAGAAAAAAAATATCCGGCAGTTATTCTTTTAACCGGCAGCGGACCGCAAAACCGTGATGAAGAAATTTACGGATTTAAAATTTTTCAAAAAATTGCCGATTATCTCACACGAAAAGGAATTGCCGTTTTACGTTATGATGACCGAGGTGTAGGTGGTTCTACTGGAAATACGATGCAGTCAACAACGGAAGATTTTGCAGAAGATGCCCGAGCGGCAATTGATTTCTTAATAAAACAAAAAAATATTGATCCAAAGAAAATTGGATTTCTCGGGCATAGTGAAGGCGGAATTATTGCCCCGCTTGTTGCGGCAAATTCCAATAATGTTGCTTTCCTCGTTCTTATGTCCGGTACCGGTGTGAATGGAGGAGATGTTTTACTTGAACAGCAAAAAATGATCTTGAAAGCGAGCGGCGTTGCAGATAGTTTGATTGACGAAAATCTTGCTCTCCAAAAAGAAATTAACAAAGCATTAAGTAACGACAAAGATTTGAATGACATTAAGAAAGATATTACAGCTTTTGCAGAAAAAGATTTTGAAACATTAAGTAAAGAAATTAAAGCATCAATTAAAGATAAGAACGCATATATTAATTCCACCGTTCAATCACAGATTATACTTTTTAACAATCCGTGGTTCAGATATTTTATTAAATACGATCCCGCGCCGACACTTCAAAAAGTAAAAGTGCCTGTTCTAATGACTTTCGGCGAACTTGATTTACAGGTTCCAGTAAATCAAAATAAACCGAAAATGGAAGAAGCTTTAAGATCAGGCGGTAATAATAATTTTAAATCAATCATTTTCCCTAAAGCAAATCATCTTTATCAAGAAGCCAAGACAGGCAGCCCGGGCGAGTACAATGAATTACAGAAAGAATTTGTACCCGGCTTTTTACAAACGATCGCAGATTGGATAATTCAGACAGTAAAATAATTTGTGCTTTATCAAAATTGCTTAATAATAATCATCATTTTATTCATTAAAAAAAAATAACCATGTCACCAGAAAAATATTTTTCCAAATTCAGAAAAAATATAATCGGCATAGATCAAGAATTCGATTCCCCTTACGGAAGAAAAAAAATTATTTATGCGGATTGGATTGCAAGCGGACGTCTCTATGAGCCGATTGAAAATGTACTGACTGATAAATTTTATCCATACGTCGGCAACACG
This sequence comes from Ignavibacteriales bacterium, assembly GCA_026390795.1. Taxonomy (NCBI): domain Bacteria; kingdom Pseudomonadati; phylum Ignavibacteriota; class Ignavibacteria; order Ignavibacteriales; species Ignavibacteriales bacterium. The sequence goes on along the minus strand of JAPLFG010000001.1, from coordinate 134,554 downwards.
CATTCCGAATCATCAGTTACCGGAACTACGATGACCAGGGCTTATGCCGAAGCAAAAAGAATAATCAAACATCATGTAAATGCCTCTAATGAAGATGTAATTATTTTTGCCGGATTCGGTATGACAGTCGCTGTAAATAAATTCCAGCGCTTGCTCGGGCTTCGTGTCTGCGAACAACTTCAAAAATACACTAACATTCCAGATGAAGAAAAACCGGTCATATTTTTAACTCACATGGAACATCATTCGAATCAGACTTCATGGCTGGAAACAATTTGCGAGGTTGTAATAATCGAACCTGACGAACAAGGAATGGTTGATCTGGTACACTTTGAAGAACTGCTTAATAAATATAAAACACGGAAATTTAAAATTGGCTCATTCACGGCGGCTTCAAACGTAACCGGAATCCAACCGCCCTACTATCAAATGGCGAAAATGATGCACCAACGTGGAGGACTTTGTTTTGTAGATTTCGCAGCTGCGGCTCCTTACATTGACATTAATATGCATCCGGAAGACCCGCTTGAAAAACTTGATGCAATCTTTTTCTCTCCTCATAAATTTCTTGGCGGTCCGGGAACTTCAGGAGTTTTAATTTTCGATTCCAATTTGTATAAACGGCAAGTACCGGATAATCCCGGCGGAGGAACTGTGGATTGGACAAATCCATGGGGCGGTCATAAATATCTTGAAGATATAGAACTGCGTGAAGACGGCGGAACTCCCGGATTCCTTCAAGCAATTAAAACAGCTCTTGCAATTAATTTGAAAGATGAAATTGGAACAAAAAATATATTAGCACGCGAACACGAACTTCTTGAAACAGCCTTTGCCAGATTCGATAAAATTCCTTCGGTTCATATTCTCGCGCAAGAAACTAGAAAACGGCTCGGTATTGTTTCTTTCTACGTGGAAGACATTCATTATAACTTGATGGTAAAATTATTAAACGACCGTTTTGGAATTCAAGTGCGCGGAGGCTGTTCATGTGCCGGAACGTACGGTCACTATCTTTTACACGTTGATCCGACTCGTTCTAAGCGAATTACAGATAAAATTAATCACGGCGATCTTTCCGAAAAACCAGGATGGGTACGTTTATCACTTCATCCTACGATGACAAATGAAGAATTGAATTTTATCCTGACTGCGATTGAAGAAGTAATTATAAATGTTAAAGAGTGGTCTAAAGATTACACTTACTCGCCAAAGACAAATGAATATTGTCATAAATCTCACAGCGAGGAAGAATTTGAAGTAATAAAAAATTGGTTCGAACTGGGTTGAAATTAAATTAAAACTGCTCGGCTAGTTTTTTAATTGCTTCTCCAGTTACGCGAAAAACTGTCCACTCATCCATCGGTTTTGCACCGAGATTCTTATAAAACTTAATTGAGGGTTCATTCCAATCCAGTACACTCCATTCGAGGCGCCCGCAATCACGTTCAATTGCAATCTTGCCTAGATAAGTAAGAAGAATTTTTCCAATTCCCTTTCCGCGCATTTCCGGCTTAACAAAAAGATCTTCAAGATAAATTCCGGGTTTTCCTAAAAATGTAGAGAAGTTGTGAAAGAAAAGAGCAAAACCGACTGCTTCATTTTTATAATCGGCAATCAAAACTTCTGCATACTTAGTTTTGCCGAAAAGCGAGTTCCGAAGGACTTCTTCAGTTGCAACAACTTCATGCGATAATTTTTCATATTCGGCAATTCCGTGGATTAGTTTTAGTATTAACAGAACATCTTTTTCTTTAGCAAATCGAATTGTTACTTCCGGTTTATTGGTCTTGATCAACTCATTCATTTTATACTCTTGATTTATATTAAAAATAGCAGAATAATTTTATTTTATTTCAAGATCCCATGAATCAAGAAGGGTGATTGCCTCGGGTAGAGAAAATATTGCCTTCTTGATATTATTATTATTTGGATTGATGCGGTAATTTATTGCATCTGTGAAATCAGCCAATGATAAATTAGTATTTGAAAATGTACTGTTCAGAAAATCCGATGATTTAAGATTTGCTTTGCTCAGATTTGTCTGTTCAAAATCAACATTATGCACTTCGCAAGAGACTATTCCGGTTGACCTGAAATCCATGTTGAAAAAGATTGAATCGTTAAGTTTACATTTTAGAAAGTCCACTTTAAGCGGTTGACAAACCTTTGTCCAATCGATCCCAATTAGTTTGCAGCTCTCGAACATAACATCTAAAAACGAACTGTTATTAATTTTTGCCAAACTTAGATCGCAGTTTGTAAATTTGCATTTTTCAAAACGGCATGAATTGAATACGGTTTTTGTGAAGACTACTCCGTCGAATTCGCACATAAAGAATTCAACATCGTTAAGGCGTAACTGCTGAAACGATAACTTTTCAAATTTTTCTTCCTCGAAATAATTTTTATCGAATTTGAATTCTACGCTGCTTTCTGGCGGGAATAAGGTTGGTTCATTCACTAATTAAAATACTCTCCTATTTTGATATTGATTGATTAACGGCAGCCGAAAAATAAGAATTATTTCTTTCCAACCACCGGTTTAATTACTTCCGACGAATTTCACTTCTGTCTTTAGGAGAAGAGAACTCACGGATTTTAATCAGATTATTATTTACGGAATTTTGCTTTACGTGTAGAAGCCGAACTTCCACCGCCGATCGACATGCTCAATCCTAATAGAAAACCGAAGTTATACCATACTCCGTTATTATAGACTGCGTAGACCGCAACTTGATTATTGAACAGTGATATTATAAAACTTATCGGCATTATCATTCCGTGCCAAAGTCCATACCAAAACCCTACCTGCTGAATCTCTTTCGAATATTGGTATTGAATCAAATCCGCGCATCCGCTCAACATAATTAGCAGCATGATTGCAATTGGTAGAAATATAATTTTTTTCTTTTCCATTTTTAGATTCCTTAATCCGTTGAACTGATCTTTGTTTGCAATTATTTTATTTTTTATAGACATCAGTACTAAGATATTTTAAACCGGAATCAACCATTAAAGTAACAATTGTGCTCTCCGGACCTAACCGTTCCCCAGCTCGAATTGCTGCCACTACATTTGCGCCTGATGAAGTGCCTGCAAACAACCCTTCTTCGCGGGCTAAACGTCTTGTCATTTCTTTCGCGTCTTCGGTTTTCACTGCAATAATTTCATCTACAAGACTTGGATCCCACAATGGTGGAATATAACCAATTCCAACTCCTTCTATTTTATGTGGACCGGGTTGACCTCCCAACAGTATTGATGATTCAGCCGGTTCAACCGCAATCACTTTGATATTGGGATTTCGTTTCTTTAAAATAGTTGCAACACCTCTCAATGATGCTGCTGTCCCAACCGACTGAATAAATAAGTCAACTTCCCCATTAGTTTGATTCCAGATTTCTTCTGCCAAAGGATAATAACCAACTATACTGTCAAGATTCTTAAGTTGGTCAGTCCAGTACGTGTGAGGCTGCTTGCTGAACTCTCTTGCTGCTTCAATCATTTCTAGAATCAATTTCTTTGTTGTAAGTCCACCCTCGCTTGGAATAATTGTTATGTCGGCACCATAAGCAGTCATCTGATTTCTTTTATCCTGACTAAATGCATCCGAAGTAATTATATGAATCCGGTATCCTTTTGCAACACAAATCAACGCAAGCTAAATCCCGGTACTGCCGCCTGTGTATTCAACAATCATATCGCCGGGTTTCAATCTGCCGTCTTCCTCTGCTTTCGAAATCATTGCAAGAGCAGTACGGTCTTTCATGCTTCCGGTTGGATTTTCCCATTCAAGTTTTACAAATATTTTTGCGCAACCTGGCGGAACAACATTGCGAAGTTGAACTAACGATGTGTTTCCAATTGCCTGTAGAATGTTGCGGTAGATATTCATTCCCTTCTTCTCCATCAATTTTGATTATTTACCTTTCCAAAAATAAATTTTATCGTTTTACATAACTGAATTTATAAAACTATCAAGTTCTTTGTAAGTCGCCTTTCGGCCACGGAAGAATTATAAATTACCTTACCATTTTTATGTAATTGATGCTATCTCAAAAATTTAATGCAACCAGAAATTCCATTGAACTGTTCCTGACTTTCAATGAATTATTGGAATAACAATCCTGGAATGTTGGGCTGTACCGGAATTCCAATGCAAACCGGCTTGGTAAAATTGGTGCTAAATCCAACCCGATCCCAAATGTCCCGCCGATATCTAGTTTGTTGGGGTCATAAGAAATTGAAGTGCTGCTGCTGGAAAGTTTATAATCGAATCTTGGTCCGGCAAATAGATACGGGGCAAACAATCCAAGATTCATTCTTACTTTTAATAGTACCGGTATTGTTAAATAACTAATTCGTGTTGAATAAGAGAGGAATCTACCGGTCCCATCGGGATGCTGTAAGTCGGTGATCATTATATTAGTATTTTCTTTTGAGCCTTTTTGAGTATAGTGAATCTCCGTTATTGCACTCAGCGCCGGAAGATCAAACCACTCAACGAAGAAACCAACATCCAGTCCCTGCTGCGGCTCTGAATTTGCAATTACACCCGACTGAGCAGGCCAATTCCATGATTGAGTCGTGGATGTAGAGCCGGCTTTTATACCGTAATTTTTTATTAATTGAGCGGGTGTTGTTGAAACGCCTACTGCTGTAATCATCAGAACGGCAAAGAATATTTTCTGCATATAATTTCCTTTCTTTAACTGCACAATGGTCTTCTTTGTACATTCAAACATTAACAAAAGATTCTGCCGAAAGGCAATTCAGTTTAGAAAGTTTCGCTAATAAATTATAAGTTACTTTTGAACTCCGCCGGTCATTATTCCTAACGCAATGAATGACTGGAGATTTGCAAAATATTTTATGTTAGCCGCGTTATCCTCTAAGGAAAAGTATTATTAAAAATTAATCTCTCTTTTATTTTGTTTGAGTAGTATTACTGTTTCCGAATAAGGCATGAGGTTTTATGCTAAAATTATCATTAAATATAATGGCAGTGAGGAAAATGAAAGCAATAAGTCCTAAGACAACAAGCATTTGAACCCATGAAGTTTTTTGAATTTCTTGTTTTGATTTTACATCACAGACTTCACCCGGACAATATTGAGCTTTTTCTTTATAGAACATTGAATAAAATTTACACCCTAAACAAATACCAAATGCAGATTCAAAGAATAAGAATATCAAGCAGATAAGGCATACAATACCGGTAATTGGGCTGAATGCGTTTACAATCACAAACATAACGAACATTATAGCCGACAACACAACGCCGATTGCCCATGAAAACTTTTTTTGCTGGGCACCGACATATTCCGGCACTTGATTCCTAACAATCAAACGCCCGATTATTAATGTGGGAGAAAATCTGGGATTAACAAATACACGTATAATAAAATCCGTGAGGAAGACAGTTATAACATACTTTATTAGTAGAAAGTCTTCCTTAAACAGAATGAACATTAAAGAGAGAAATGTAAAGAAGAATAGAATTCCTGCTGCCGCTCTTATTTCACGTTCATTTAGAACAGCAATATTATATCCTTCAACATCTTCCCCGAATTTTATTACGTTCTTCATTTTATAATCCTATCTTTTATGCCTACGTTTGACGCATTGAAATCTTTGTTGGTTACATTAAAGTAACCAAATTTATTAGATGTATTACGGTTTTGTTTCATACTTTTTCATATACACGTTGGAGGTTGACACCTTATTAATACTTATCCGAATGGGATCCTCTTCATCATTTGTTTCTGATAAAGAGTGGTTCTTGACGGTCCAAGAACGCAATACGAACTCATCGAGGACGCGGCCGCTTTTGAGGTGCGGGATATTCCGTACTTATAAGTAAAATATTTTATTCCAGCATAAAAATAAAAACTAAAGCCTCTCTACTATTAAAATATTTACAACAACAATTCTTGCAGCCCTACTTATCACTTATATACTATTTTACAGAATAACGGTTAGATTCATCAAAGAATGTTATATCACTATATCCAGCATAGATTTTACCAGGATGTTTTATACCTTCAGGAATATAATATCTATCTCCTTTTGCAAAACAGTGTTTATTACCACCTATAACTAAATCGATCTTTCCTTCTAAGATGAACCCAACTTGTGCAGCATGAGAATGTTCTGGTAACAAAACATCCTTTTCAAACTGCATAAAAACTATTTGATGTGTTTTTGATTGTGACAAATATGCTTTCACTCCATCTAGTAGGACATCTGCTTCTGGAAGATTTAATATGGGCAATGGGAATATACTTTCCAATTTTATTCTCCTTAATTATTTACGGTATAACTATTAACTATTCCGCCAACAGTAAACATTGCGGAAGTTGTTTATCTGCCTATAAATTTTTTGTTTTTATTTTCGTTTCTATTTTTTTGCGTCTTAATTAGAATCTAACTGGAATAAGAAAATGTCATATTATCATATATATAAAGTCTTACGACCTAAAACTAGCGAATGTTAACAAGAAAGGAGATTTAATGTTCGATTCCACGTCGGGGTTTGACTTTGTTCAGATCGTGAGATAGAATCTGATCTGATTTTTTAAGTATCCATTTCCCCAGCTTATTTTGAGGTATTTCTTTTCTGGATTATTTCTGTAACCTGTATAAAAATCCCCATCTTTAGAAGATTTTATTAAGTAGATATAATATTTTATAATTATGTCTCACAGTTTAAAAATGATTTGCAGTCAGCTGGATTGAGACGAGAAACGAGAAACTGGAAACGTGAGATGAAATGCGAAACTTCCGTTTCACTTTTCACGATTCACGGTATAATAAGAATGGTGCATATTAAATTAAATTACAAAGATAAATTCGCCCCCCAAGAAAACAGGAATCCCTGTTCTCAAAAACTACATTGCCAGTAGCGCTTCTTCCATAGCAACGTTAATACTTTCTAGATCGGAATTGATCCGGTGTTCATCACCCCAATCGCTCCAATATACATCCGTAACTTCGAGAACGTTCAGATATTGAGGAATATTTTCAAGAACGGATTTTGAAAAATTGAACGATGGAAGATATTTATATAACCGTCTAATATTTATTTTTTCCATTGAAGTCCCCATCTTGGCACGGATCGGTTGAAATGCACCGACAAGTTCAGGGAGACAAAAATTAATATGTTTAATAAACGAAGAACATTTACCAATCATTACAAATGTATTGATCATACAGCCCTGACTCATAAGAACTTTTGTATAACTGCTGTCCGGCTTTTCAATAAACTTTTTTACATTAAAAATTTTGGTTGTTCCGTCGCTGAAGAGATCGCGTGTTGGTTCGATCCATCCGTAACCGGATTCAATTCTATCCGGTTTGATTCCGAGCGTGACAATCGATTTTGGATTTTCCTCTACAAATAGAGCAGCTTTATTAACATGTTCCATAAACCTTTTTTCATTCAGAATGTAATGATCTGAAGGAAAGATTGCTACGGTCGCATCGGGATTAATGCTTTCAATTTTCAGAAGAGGCAAAAGAATTCCCGCCGCAGTATCACGCAGGCATGGCTGTTCAATAATTGTGATAGGAGTTCTATTGAGTGATTCTTCGGCAACATAATTGCGGTGATCGCTGTTCACAATTGTAAACAATTGCTTTTGAGGAATCAGCATTGAGGCACGGTCAATAGTGTGTTTGAACATTGAACGCGTACCCGTGAATGTACAATATTGCTTCGGTCGGTGATATCCGTATAGCGTCCGGACAAAATTTTGAAGTCGAACCCCCTCACCGCCTGCAAGTATGACGCCCATCATATTATTGCTTCGATACATTATAAATTACTCTCTATTAAACTGAATATTTTTCGAGTAAATTTTTTTCAACAAGATTAATAATATTTTATATAGAAACGACTAAAGTTTATTTTTGTTAATTCAGACGACCGGGAGCAAAGTTTTGATCTATGTTCGAGAACCCAATTGATTTTCATTATAGTTATACCCCTTATGTTATCATTATCGAACTCTCTTGAATAAAGTTTAACGTGGGATATAATTTATATACCGGGATGGCTGAATAGAGCTTAAAAACTCAAGAAAGAAGCGAATTCTGGGCTTTATTCAGATTTTATTTTATGACGGGAAATCAGCTTATTAATAACTTCGTCAAGCTCAATTTCCTGTTCGGCAAGCATTACTAGAAGATGATAGATTAAATCGGATGTTTCATTTATAATTTCTTCTTTATTACGGTTCTTTGCGGCAATAACCGTTTCAATTGCTTCTTCGCCTACTTTCTGAATAATCCTATCGGCGCCTTCCTTAAAAAGTTTTGTTGTGTATGAATTTTCCGGAAGATTTTTTTTTCTTTCTTTAATCAATTGACTAAGCTGGTCTATGAAAGGAGTATTCTTCTTTTCAATTCCGAAACATGAATAAGTCCCCCTATGACATGTGGGTCCATCCGGTTTTGCAAGGATTAGTAAAGAATCACTGTCGCAGTCTTTTTTGATATCAATAAGATTCAAAAAATTACCGGATGTTTCCCCTTTTGTCCATAAAGTATTTCTCGTTCTGCTGAAAAAAGTTACTTGTTTTGTTTCGATTGTCTTTGCAATTGCTTCTTTATTCATAAAGCCGAGCATTAAAACTTGATTTGTTTCTGAATCTGAAACAACAGCCGGAATTAAACCGCCAAGTTTTTCAAAATTCAATTCATCTGCTTTTATCATAAACGCACTCTAATTCCGTTTGATTGTAAATATTTTTTTAATTCTAAAATCGTCAATTCTTCATAATGAAAAAGAGAAGCTGCAAGAGCGGCGTCAACGCCAATATTAAAAACATCCAGAAAATGTTCCTTAGTACCGGCACCTCCGGATGCAATCAGCGGAATTGTTATATTTTTAATTACTTCTTTTAAGAATGGAAGATCGTAACCGTTCTTGGTTCCGTCGTGATCCATAGATGTTAGTAATATTTCTCCGGCGCCAAGCTCATTAACTTTTCTGCACCACGCAAGACCATCCAATTCAGTTTCTTCTTTTCCGCCTTTAACAAATACTTTTTTTTGCGATCCGACATTTTTTACATCAATAGCGGCAACAACAGCTTGACTTCCGAATCTCTTCGCGGCTCCGGAAATTAAAGAAGGATTTTTTACAATTGATGTGTTGAGAGAAACTTTGTCAGCGCCTGCTCCAAGCAACGCTTCAATATCTTTTAGTTCAGAGATTCCGCCGCCTACTGTAAAGGGTATCCTTATAACTTTGGCAACTTGCTTAACAAGTTCTACAAGGGTTTTTCTTTTTTCTATTGAAGCTGTTATATCAAGAAAAACTAATTCATCGGCTCCTTCGTTGTAATATCTTTCTGCAAGTTCAACAGCCGATCCGGCATGACGCAGTTCAACAAAATTTATTCCCTTTACAACCATGCCGTTTTGAACATCGAGACACGGGATGATTCTTTTGCTAATCAAATTTTGATAATTCCTTTAAATCAATTTTATTCTCATAGATAGCTTTACCAACTATAGCGGCATTGCAATTATACTCTTTAAGATCTTCCAAATCTTTTTTCCCTCTTATACCGCCGGACGCAATCAGAAATAGATCGGGAAAGAGTTCTTTCAAACCATGGTAAAGCCGCAAATTCGGCCCTTCAAGCATTCCGTCTTTATCAATATCGGTAATAAGATAATTGTTAATTCCATAACCTTTGCATTGAGTTATATAAACACTAATCTCAAGGTATGAATTTTCGCTCCATCCTTTTACTACAACCTCACCTTTCTTTGTATCGGCAGCGATAATAATTTTATCTGGCGGAAATGTTTCAACTACTGTCTCAAATTCGGGTTTATCAAGAACCGGAAGTGAGCCGACAACAACTTTATCAACTCCAATAGAAAACAGTTTTGAAATATCTTCAACGTTTCTTATACCGCCGCCGAATTCAATTTTTAATTTTGTATTCTTTTTGATCTCTTCAAGAATTTTAAGTGAAGTAATTATTCCATCTTTTGATCCGGAGAGATCAACAATATGAATCCATTCAAAGCCGGACTCATCATAAATTTTTGCTTGATCAACCGGATGATCGGAATAACTTTTCGCAGTAGCGAAATCCCCTTTTTGCAGACGGACAACTTTTCCGTCCAAGATATCAATTGCCGGTATTATTAACATATTTCCACAAAGTTTTTTATTAATTGAATCCCCATTTTGCCCGATTTTTCCGGATGGAATTGAACTCCGTAAAAATTTTCTTTCTCCATCGAAGAACAGAAATCAATACCGTAATTACAAATTGAAGTTGTATTTTCATTAACCGGAACATAATAAGAATTTGCGAAATAGAAATATTCTTCTTCAGGAATTCCGGTAAATAATTTTGAATTCTTAACATATTTAATTTGGTTCCAGCCCATATTCGGAACTTTAATTTTTGTTTCATCAAACTTTTCCGTAGTTACAGAAAAAATTCCAAGACAAGATGTGTCTCCCTCTTTCGATTTATCGCAAAGTAGCTGCATACCGAGGCAGATACCAAGCATCGGTTTCTTTGTTACACGAAGCATCGTAAAGAGATTTGTCAAATGAAGATTTCTAATTGCGGAGGATGCCTCACCGACTCCGGGAAAAATTATTTTCTCTGATTTAGAAATTTGACATTCGTTATTCGTAATTATGTACTCATAATTTAATTCATCAAGAACATTTGCGACAGAAGCAGTATTTCCTGCGCCGTAATCAATTAGTGCAATCATATCAATCCTTTTGTTGACGGCAAACTGCCTTTATTTCTGGAATCATATTTAAGAGCATTGTTGAGGGCCCTTGCCAATGCCTTGAATATTGCTTCCGCTTTATGATGATCGTTCTCCCCTTTTGATTTAATATGTATGTTCGCACGTAGCCCGGTCGATAATCCTCTAAAAAATTCTTTAAACAGCTCAGTAGGAAATCCACCGATCATTTCGCGCTTAAATTTGCAATTGAATGATAGATAAGCTCTCCCGCCGAGATCAATCGCGCATTCAGCTATAGCATCATCCATCGGCAGCATGAATCCGAAGCGTTCAATTCCTTTGCGGTCGCCGAGAGCTTTACTTATTGCTTCTCCTAATGCGATTCCAACATCTTCAACCGTATGATGTTCGTCAATATGCAAATCGCCCTTAACCTTAATTTCCATATATATATTCGAATGTTTTGCTAATTGTTCAAGCATATGATCAAAAAATCCGATTCCGCTTTTAATCTTAGATTTGCCTTTTCCGTCCAAATCCAGTTTTATTTTAATAACTGTTTCATTTGTCTTTCTTAGATGTTCCGCTTTACGGGCATTTTTTATTTTAGCAGCATTTTTATTCATAATACATTCCGGAGTTCATTCAAGAATTTTTCATTCTGATCCCGCGTGCCGACAGAAACTCTGAGACAATCCTTAACTTGATTGCTTCTGTCGCGTATGATTATTCCTTTCTCTGTTAATTTATGATAAATGTTCGTCGGATTCTCACATTCAAACAAAATAAAATTGCTGTCGGAAGTAAATACCTTTTTAATTTTCGGAATCATTTTTAATTCTTTTATTAGAAATTCCTTCTCGGAATTAATTATAGTAACAAATTTATCTTTTTGTGCGAGATTTTTTAGTGCATCTATCACAAATTGCGAGGTCAGCTTATTGATATTATACGGGAGTTTGATTTTATAAAGCAAATTTATAATTTCCGGTGAAGTTATACAGTAACCGCAACGCACTCCGGCAAGTCCCCATGCTTTTGAAAATGTTCTAAGCACAACGATATTTGAGAATTCATCAACAAAATTTATCATCGAGGGTTTGCCGCTAAATTCGGCATAAGCTTCATCAATAATAATAATTCCGTTAAAATTTTTTGCTAAATCTAAAATGCTTTCGGAATTGATAACATTTCCGGTCGGGTTATTAGGTGAGCAGATAAAAATTAGTTTTGTGTTCTTGTTAATTGCAGAATAAATTTTATCCAAGTTCGGCTGGAATGACTCGTCCAGCATTACCGGAATTGTAGATACATCATTAACATCGCAAGCAACTTTATACATTCCGTAAGTCGGTTCAAGTATAACTGCATTGTCTATTTTCGGTTCACAGAATATTCTTACTAGCAGATCAATTATTTCATCCGATCCAACTCCAATAAATAATTTATCTTTTCCAACATTCAGATAAGAGCCAAGTTCATTTCTTAACTGATTATGGAACGGGTCGGGATAACGGTTCAGTTCAAGATGCAATTCATCATTTACAACCGAACCGATGCTGTTTTCATTTGCATCCATAAGAATTCCGGTTAAGAATTCACCGCGCGCAGATGTATACGGCTTTAATTTGAGAATATTCTCTCTAACTAACGATTCAATTTTCATTTTTTGCTCTTACTTTAACTGAATTTGCGTGTGCGTCAAGTTTCTCAAGTGATGCTAATTTTATTACTGTAGATGCAATTTTATTAAATCCTTTTTTACTCACTTTCTGAAATGTAATTGTTTTCATAAATGATTCGACCGAAATTCCTCCAAACGATTTTGCGTAGCCGTATGTTGGTAGAGAATGATTTGTTCCGGAGGCGTAATCACCTATACTTTCCGCCGAGTATTTACCTAAGAATACCGAACCAGCATTTGTAATTTTATCTTTGATTTTGTCGGCATGTTCTATATTTAGTATCAAATGTTCGGGCGCGTATTGATTGCTAAGTTTAATTGCTTCATCTATCGAATCAGCGATAAGAATGAATGAATTTTTCAACGATCCGCTGATATATTCTCCTCTTGACAAATATTTTTTTTGTCGCTTAATTTCATTTTGAACATCACATGCCAACTTTCTGTTTGTTGTTAACAAAATTACTTGCGAATCTTTTCCATGCTCTGCCTGCGAAAGCAAATCTGAAGCGATGTAAGATGGATTTGCTTTTCCATCGGCAATAATCAATAGTTCGCTCGGACCGGCAGGCATATCAATTGCAGATCCTTGTGGATCAATGCTAATTAAAGTTTTGGCGGCAGTTACAAATTGATTTCCCGGGCCAAATATTTTATCAACTTTATTGATTTGACTATCGCCATAAGCAAGCAAGGAAATTCCTTGTGCGCCGCCAATTTTATAAAATTCATTAATTCCGCAAATCTTTGCAGCAAAGAGAACTGCGGGATTAATTTTATTATTTGTAGGCGATAAAGCAACAACTCTTTTACATCCGGCAAGTTGCGCAGGAATTCCAAGCATTAATAAAGTAGACGGAAGAACAGCCGTGCCGCCGGGTACATATAGAGCAACATTTTCAATCGCTCGAAATTCCCTTGAACATTTTACACCATCCAACGTTTCTATCTCATAACCAACAGGGATCTGTTTGCGATGAAACTTTTTGATATTTTTTGCAGCAGTGAGCAATGCTTTTTTTGCTTCGCTATCCAGTAATTTTTCAGATTCTTCATATTCTTTTTTTGAAACCAATATTTTATCGGCGTCGTAACCGTCAAATTTTTTCGCATACTTGAGCGCAACATTTATACTGTTTCTTTTAACATCTTCCACTATCGGTTTTACTATCTTGAAAATAGATTCCGAATTAATAGCGTGGCGTTTGAAAAGATTTTCCAGCTCAATTTCGGAGAGGTTTTTTGTTGAATAGATTTTCATAATATCATATTCTCGATTGGTATTAAAAGTAATCCGGACGCGCCCGCAAAATGTAATTTTTCTTGGATTTCCCAAAACATTTCTGATGGTATTACAGCATGTACAGCAAGCATCGATTCGTCGGCAAGAGGAAGTACAGTAGGACTTTTAAGCGAAGGAAGAATTTCGCGAATATTTTGAAGAGCGGATTTCGGAATGTTCATCATCAAGTACTTAGAATTTTTTGCATTCAAAGCTGATTCAATTCGTAGTATTAGGTTATTTAACTTCATAAATTTTTCAGGATAGCTTGCTATATTTTTACTTCCTATCAACACTGCTTCGGAATCAAAAACAGTAATAAATTTTTTGAGCTTATTCAATTTCAGCGTGTTGCCGGTAGAAACAATATCACAGATATAATCCGCTATTCCTAATGACGGTGCTATTTCAACCGAACCGCTGATCTGAATTATCTTCGCATTTATTTTATTATTCCGGAAAAAATTGGAAAGAATTTTCGGATAAGATGTGGCAACACGTTTTCCGTTAAGTTGATCAATCTCGGGAATCTCTCTATCCTCCGGACCGGCAAGCATTAATCTGCATTTACCATAAGATAGCCTTTTGATTATTTCGACATCGGCTTCTTTCTCTAACACAACATCTTCTCCCACAATTCCTATATCCGCAACACCATCCTGAACATATTCGGGAATATCGTCATCTCGGAGGAAAAGTAGATCCAATTCGTAATTACGTGCGGAAACTATAAGACGATTTGAATAATTTTCTATATCCAATCCGCAAGTCCGTAAAAGCTGCAACGACTTCTCTGTAAGCCGCCCGCTTTTTTGAATGGCAAGTTTCAAATTTCCGTTCATAATTTCTCCTTTAAAACAAAAAACCCCGTTGCAAGCGGGGTACGATTCAAATTAATTTATAATAATTTTTAAAATACTCCGGATTCCGTTATCAGGATTGAATGGTGGTGGTGGTGATTGAAAACTAAAAGCATTTTTTTTCTTCGTTTAATTTCTAGTGCAAATATATCCTATTAAAAAGGATTGTCAAATTAATTTTTCTTAATAAACGGTTAATGAATAAGATTAGTTCATCTTTAAGAGACGATTCATATATTGAGTTACGCTTTTAGGCGAGTATAAAATGAATAATTATTTTTTCGTTTCCGACCTCCATGGTAAAACCGAGCGTTACGAAAAATTGTTCAATACCATTTTGAACGAAAAGCCAATTGCAGTATTACTCGGCGGAGATTTGCTTCCGCATAGTAATATAAATGCAAATTTTATAGATGAATTTCTAACAGTTCGTCTAACATCCCTCAAAGAAAAGTTGAATAATTTTTATCCAAAAGTATTTTTAATTCTAGGTAATGATGATGCACGCTCGGAAGAACACGCAATCATAACCGCCGAGCAGAAAAAATTATTTGAATATTTACATATGCGCTCTGCAGAATTTTGCGGAAGAAAAATATTTGGTTACTCATTCACTCCTCCGTCTCCATTTCTATTAAAAGATTGGGAAAAATATGATCTTTCACGGTATACAGAATTCGGTTCAATTTCTCCGGAAGAAGGAAAGCGGACAGTTGAAATCCCAATTGATGAGATAAAATATTCAACAATTAAAGATGATCTGGAATTATTGACCGGATCGGAAAATCTTTCAGAAGATATAATTCTCTTTCACGGACCACCCTATAAAACCAATTTAGATAGAGCCGCGCTCGATGGTAAAATGATTGACCATACTCAAGTTGATCTTCATGTTGGAAGTATTGCAATACGTAAATTTATCGAAAAGAGAGAACCAAAAATTACTTTACACGGACATATCCACGAATCGGCTAGAATAACAGGAAGTTGGAAAGATAGGATCGGAAAGACATTTTGTTTGAGCGCCGCTCACGATGGCAAAGAGTTAGCCGTCGTTAAGTTCAATCCCACCAAACCTGAAGAAGCCGAAAGGGTTTTGATTTAATTATTTTTTTGCTTCATCTTTAACGGTCTTGCAGCATCTGTTATTGCGCCTATTTTTGAAGCATAACTTGATCTTGCTTTAATATCTGCATCGGTTACATAATGAATATCAAGCAATCCTTGAGATTTGTATCCCGAGCGCAAATAATTCATTTCACTTAAAGCCAAACTCCATCCTTCGAACCAAAGATTTAGTTCTTGAAGGTTGCACTTCTCATCATCTATATGAACTATTAAATCAATATCACTCCCTGGACCTGAATCAGCATTTTTTGTACTTCCGAAAATATAGAGACCAACTATTCCGAAACGATCACCATCAATTTCGGACGCAAGTTTTTCCGCCATCTTCATTCTCCATCGCCAATGGTCGCTGGGATGATAATCAAATGTTTCTTTGTATTCTTGTTCCTGTATAATTTCGCCTGTAGGAGTAGTGAAAATACCAACTGCTTGTTCTTGATCTGCATTCATCAATACTTTTAGAATTAATCCTCCGGTTGAATTAGGAACATCAATAACTTTTATTAGATCCGAAAGAGAAGCGTATTCCGGAACTATTTCCGAAAAAATATTTTTCGATTCATTAAAAAATCTCTCATTGAAAATTATACCGGCATCATCAGGATAAAGCGGAAGATATCTAATGTTCGCTTCAACCAGATCTTGAAAGAAATGAGTGCCGAAAGAAAGATCCGGAACGTAATTTCCTTTCTTACGCGCAACCTCAATCAACATCGCTGTATTGTTGATATCGGAGTAAGTTACATTTACCCCAAGTTTAATATCACCCCTGCTTCCCCATCTGCCGGGACCAATTAGAATAAATTTTCTTTTAGGAAGTGTTTTGTTCAGCCGACTCACAGCACGCCCCACATGGAGCATTTTATCTCTATCTGTTATATCTGAATACTTTTGCGGATCAACATAAACTATATGAGTAACATCGGGCATTCTGCCATTTGAAACAAAACGCCTCGCTGTGAAAATAATTTTTTCCAAAGGAACATCTTTAGGAATTGTATCCGAATTGGAATCTCCGGCAAAACTTTGAGGACGGCATTGAAGCATATAAAAATCTTTACCGTCGGAAGCGAATTCGATATCAACAGGTGATTTAATTTTTTGCTGAAGAGTTTTAAGAATTGAAGCAATTCTTTTTAAAAAGTTCGTTTGTGTAATCAATCCATTAAACGTTACAAAAAATTCTTTGAACGGATCGCCCGCATCCCAATCATTTGGCTGCCGGATCATTGTTCCGTCCATAACTGAAAAAATCTGTGTGAACAGCGGGTATTCGGCACCGTGTTCTTTAAGAAGATCGTTTATTGCTATAGACTCAAATTCATTCGTTGTTAAGTTTATCAAATCCACTTTTTTCGGTGAGTAGCGCAATATTTCTTCCGGTGATACATTAACTTTCAAATTTGGTTGACCCGGTGAAATCAATACAGGGTAATCATCTCCTAAACGGTCAACTGCGCGAGTTCCAAGTCCCGGAACAAGACGTAATAAACCATCCTCCCGCTTAATACGCGGCGACCAGCGGAATTCGTTATTGCTGAAAGCAACGCCGGCAAGTGCGGGTAAAAAATAATTTCCGATTTTTGTACCAACAACTTCTTGAATCATTACACCCATTTCTTCATTGAAATCGAGCAAGCCACGTTCTGCACGGTATTCAATAGGATCCGGGCTAAAAGTGGAAGCGTACACTTCAGAAATTGCATCCATCAATGCAATTAATCTCTCTTGTTTTGTTCCTTGGTTTGCGAGGAATAAACTTTTGTATTTACCGGAAAAGGTTGCACCGATTTGATCTTCAAGCAAACTTGAACTTCGAACAACTAAGGGACGCTCACCAAGATCATCGAGTGCAACAGATAATCCTTTTAGAATGTCTGATGGGAATTCGGAATTTTTAAATAATTGAACGATATGCGGATATTCAATACGCACTTCATCAATCTCTTTATATTTTTGTTCCAGCACTTCTTCAAGACTATTATGCCGCATGAAGTAAAGAATACTGTCGGAAGTTAAGTACCATGTTTTTGGTGTTTTGATATTCTGCAGAAGTTCATTTTGTTCGGCTTCTTTATTCAAGATATGAACCGCTAAAAATAATCCGGCGCTCTTACCCCCTAATTTTCCGTGACTTCCACCGGGAAAAATCATTTTGTCAATCAATGAATAGAAATCACTCAGCATTACGTATTCTTTGGCAACGCTTATATAATCGAGATGATCTGTAAAAAATCTTCTTAATAAGGAAACGCGTAAACCCTTAACAGTTGAAGGAGGAAGTTCAAATTTTTCCGGAGTTAAATGAACAAATTTCCGGATCGCGTCTGCAATCTCAGAAAGAGATGTATCCTGGTTATCAACTACCTTAATTAGAGAACTGGATTTATCTTCTTGTATCCATTTTTGAATTCTGCCAAGTATTATCTCGTCCGATAAATTTTCATCAGCAAGTTTTAAAATAGTATCTACATACTGATCATAATTAATAATCTTGGTAAGCTTCATCGGTTTATTATCATCATAAACCGATTCATCTTCTTTTGTACCGCGTCTAGAGACATTCGCATGCTTCATCAACATTTCCGCTTCTTCAACACCTTTCCAGCAAAGAAGGTGAAGAGTTTTGCGCAGCAGACTCATAAATAAACCGGGATCAGTTTTGCGAATCATATCCAGTACAATCCGCCACTCACCTTTTGTACGTCCGTCAACTTGTTCACGTACATTTCTGAGTTCATTAAAAACGTTTTTTAATTTATGGTGAAGTATAAAATGACCGAGCCGGTCAGCTATTGTGTTGAGTAATTTTTTTTCTTCTTTCAAAAATGGACCATGACCATTATTGGCTTGAGGAAATTCTGCCAAATAGAAAACGGATATCTGTCCTACTAATTTGTCCTGCACAATAATATCAGATTGTATAAACCATTTTGTTTCTTCGAAGTCACTGGTCTGATAAACGATATCGCCATAAACTAGTTTAGCTTTACATTCTTTGGGAAATTGCCAAGCCGGTGGTATTGAGTTGATAACAGTGTGAAAAGCTTGACGCAGCGAAATTTCTGAACGGTTAAGACTATCTTCTATTGTGTAAAGACAATTTAATTCCTTCGCACGCTCCTGAAGTTCAAAAACTAAATTATCTATCGGTTTATGTTCATTTATCATTTTTTAATAACTCCGCGGCTCTTTCTCCCGTCAACTTTAATAGTTAACGGCTTTATTAGTTTAATGTGCTTAACAAAATTCGTTTCGTGAACTATCTGCTGACTGTTAAGCCAATCCCAATCAATCTTAAAGTCACTGTCATAAGTTATCGAAAAATAGCTTACGTTAAAACTGGTAAGATTATGAAAGAAATGTGAGCCTTGACTGAGTTCTACGTTTATTCCGAATAATGTTGATTCAACAATTACTTTCACGCCTGCAATTTGTCCCCATTCTACAGGAATTCCGAGCCATGGATCGGAACTGCCCCATCTTCCAAAACCGATCAGAACATACTTATTATTTGATTTAACCAATTCCCTATTGATTGAATCAATCTCGGCTGCAATTTTTGTCGTGTCTTTCTTATCAAACATTTCCGGTTTGACATAAACAACATCAAAAATATTTTCGATTATTCCGTTACCCATTACACGGTCCGAAGCGATCAAAATATCTTCACCATATAATTCGTTCTCATCAAGTTCGATTGTTTCATCAGAAACAACCATAGGGCGTACTTGAAGAAATCCAAATCGAAGTTTGCGTGGTTCATTAGTTATGGTTACTGCAAATTCAATTTCAACAGGGCTGGAGAGAGCATCTTTGCAAACGATTAAAAGTTTCTTTATCAAATCATTGAAACGGAATTCATTCATCCACAGCAATTGAGAAAAATTTAATACTCGCGGTCCCGCATTTCCGGTTCCCATAACAATCCGCTGGGAAGAAATATCATAAGTGGAAGCAATATATTTAAGTGTATCATCATAATCGGCTTCGCTCAAATTTGCTTGAACCATAAACTCAGCTTCTTTGGTAGGATCATACTCTGTAAAGGAGCTCATATTTACAGCCCAAAAATTTGTCTGAGTATTTTTCATGATATCGGTTGGATCTCCAAATGGAGCCGGAGATTTTGGATGTGCCGGTGAATAACTCCACACTATTCCGCCGTCAACAATTGTCTTACCGAGACCAAGAGCAAGGTTAACAACACCTTGTTCAGGTTTAGCCATACCGCTAGGATAAAAATTAAACGAACGTGCCACACCGGAAAAGTTTGGGTAAAAACGTTCATTGTACCTTTGACCAACCACTTCCTGAATTATCACCGCCATTTTTTCTTCTTTAATTGAGTGCGATGAAATTTTAAAATAATCCTTCGATGCTTTGAAAAATGTTGACGCAAAAACAAATTTAATTGCTTCCGTTAATTTTTTGAATCTATCATCGGTACTTGGAAGATTATTTGGAATCATCTTGGTGGCAAAAATGCCGGCAAACGGATCGAACTTTGCATCTTCCAGCATACTCGAAGAACGTACTGCCAATGGGAGATGAATATTTTCGATTAATCGGAATAAGTCGCCAAGAATTTCGGTAGGTAAATCTGATTGAAGAAATGCAAGAATGATCTGATCATCGGTTTTGTCCGAATAAGCAATCTCATAAAGTTTATTTCTTTCCATGAACCAATCGAAGACTTGAGTTCGCAGAACAACCATACGTGGTATATTGAGAATTATATCCGGAAATTCGGCATGATCAATTTTCTGTTGAAGAATTTTATTGGCAAAAGCTAGACCGCTTGCCTTACCGCCGGGTGACCCTTCGCCGATCCAGGTAAAGTGTTCGTCCGATTCAAAAATCATTTCATCCGAGCGAGAAGTAAAAATACTTTTCTTTTCCAAGTCATCCATAGAATTTTAATTAATTAAAAAGCCGGAAACTGTTTGAACAAGTCGCACAATTTCCGGCTTAATTTAAAGAACTAAATCAATATCTCAAACCCATCCGCGGTCTTTGCATGCTTGAGCAACTCTGCTTATAGAAATTACATAAGCAGCATCCCTCATATAAAGTTTTCTTTTCTTTGCAAGATCGCTAACTGCATGGAATGCAGCAGTCATCTTAACATCTAATTTCCCAAGCACTTCATCTTTTTCCCAGAAATAATTCATGTTGCTCTGAACTTGTTCAAAATAACTGCATGTAACACCGCCGGCATTAGCTAAGAAATCCGGTATAACAAATATTCCTCTCTCTTGAATAACTTTATCAGCATCAGGAGTAGTAGGACCATTGGCGCCTTCAGCAATAATTTTAACTTTCTTACTCATCTTGTTAACATTATCGCTATTGATTTGGTTTTCCATAGCTGCAGGAATTAAAATATCAACTTCTTGTTCAATCCATGCACCACCGTCAAGAACTTCATAACCAAGTCCTTTTGCTTTAGTCTTATCAATACCGCCGAACTTGTCTGTAATTTTCAGGAGTTCCTGTAAATCAACACCGCTAGCTTTTTTGAATGTGTAAGAGCATTTATCATTCTGATCCCAGCTGGAAACACAAATAACTTTACCGCCGAGCTGTTGATATAATTCTATTGCGTATTGAGAAACATTTCCGAATCCTTGTACCGCTGCAGTTGTATCTTGTGTACGAATTCCCAATTCTTTCAATGCTTCGCGAAGGGTGAATACAACACCGTAGCCGGTTGCTTCTGCTCTGCCTAAGGAACCACCCATTCCAACCGGTTTGCCGGTAATAAAGCCTGGGAATTTAGCGCCATGAATTACTTCAAATTCATCTAGCATCCATAACATATGTTGTGCATTTGTCATAACATCAGGTGCAGGAACATCATTCAATGGACCAACATTTTTTGCCATTTGACGAACCCAGCCGCGGCATATCTGTTCTTGTTCTTTCATACTAAGATTATGAGGATCGCATATAACTCCTCCTTTACCACCGCCTAAAGGAATATTTACAACAGAACATTTCCAAGTCATCCACATGCCAAGGGCACGAACCGTATCAATAGTTTCTTGTGGATGAAACCGGATTCCGCCTTTAGCTGGACCACGAGCATCGTTATGCTGAACTCTAAAACCACGAAATACTTTTGTTGTACCGTCATCCATTTTGACTGGAATACTAAAATGAAATTCTCTTAATGGATTTCTTAATAATTGTCTCGTTGCATCATCAAGATTTAAGATTTCCGCAACGTTATCGAACTGGGCTTGAGCCATCTCGAAAGGATTAAAAGCTTTGTTGCTACTCATAAATTAACCTCAAATAAGAATTGATATTTTGATTGTTGGATGCCGAAAAAAGAAGGAAGTTTTTACAGAATTATTATATTGAATGAATCTATAAGTCGAATAATTAAAAACTTTCTAATCAACGGCTAAATTTTCTTTTACGAAAATTTTACTAAAGAAAAATAGACACGTTTGACTTGTGATGCAAGGAATTGATAATGCAATTCTCCTTTAAAGAGAAGAATTCCTAGAAAAGTGCTTATTTGATAGATTTTTGAGGATTTCGGCGGCTAATTCCGGTGTTAAGTCTCTTTGAGCCATCGCGAGCATTTCATAACCAACCATGAATTTCTTTACACTTGCAGAACGTAAAAGGGGCGGATAGAAATGAATATGCCAGTGCCATTCAGGATGTTCATTTGAGTCCGTTGGTGATTGATGAAATCCCATTGAATATGGGAAGGATGTTTCGAACAAATTATCATATTTAACTGTCACCACGCTTAAAATTTCTGCTAATGATTTTTTCAATTCATCAGATAGAGACAAAATATTTTGCGAATGATTTTTTGGAATGACAAAGGTTTCATACGGCCAGATTGCCCAGAAAGGAACAAGTAGAGCAAAATGTTCATTCTGAAAAATAATACGTTGATTAAGTTCAGATTCTTTCTTCAGATAATCACAAAGCAAACAACTTTTCTTTTCATCAAAATATTTTTTTTGTTGAACCGATTCTTTTAACGGCTCATTTGGAATTGAAAATTGCGCCCAGATTTGCCCATGCGGATGTCTGTTGCTACATCCCATCAATTCACCCTTGTTCTCGAATATTGTGACGTAGTTTATCCCATCGATCAAAGAAAGAGCCCGGTATTCATTAATCCAAGTATCAATTATCTTCAATAAATTTTCTTGATCCATTTCGGCAAGAGAAAGATCATGACGGGGAGAGAAACAAACTACCTTGCAAATACCGGATTCAACTTCCGCACGGATTAATCCATTATGGTTTATTGTTCCAGAATTCGATTCGGGTGTAAGAGCGCTGAAATCATTTTCGAATACAAATGTGTTTTTATAATCGGGATTTATGACTCCTCCTGCCCGAGAGTTTTTAGGACAGAGATAACACTCGGGGTCGTAGGTGAGTAAATTTGCTTTTGCAAACTGTTCAATCTTGCCCTGCCAGGGTCTTTTTGATCTGTGAGATGAGACTAATATCCATTCATCAGTGAGAATATTGTAACGTTTGTGTGTTCTGTTTTCGATATCAAACATTAGATTATATTTTTCTCTATTGGTTTTGATGCAAAGGAATTCTATTTTAAAATTAAGCAACCAAAAGATCAGTTCAAAGATAAGTAAGGAGCAAAGAAATGAAAAAATTATCAATGATTTTATTATTGATACTGTTTGCGTTTACATTTACAAACGCACAAAAAATTAAATATCCCGAGACAAAAAAAGTTGACCATGTTGATGATTATCATGGCGTTAAGGTTCCGGATCCGTACCGTTGGTTAGAAGACAATAATTCAAAAGAAACTGCCGAATGGGTTGAAGCGCAAAACAAAGTTACGCAAGATTATCTAGCACAAATTACTTTCCGCGATGCGATGAAAAAGAGATTAACCGAACTATGGAATTATGAAAAATATTCCGCTCCTTCCAAACACGGAAGTTATTACACGTTTTCCAAGAACGATGGCTTACAGGAACAAAGTGTAATCTATATTCAAAAGGGATTAAACGAGACTCCGGAAGTATTACTTGATCCTAATAAACTCTCCAATGACGGTTCTATCAGTCTTGGCGGACTGGCATATTCAAATGATGACAAATATGTGGCTTATGGCATTTCACGCGGCGGGTCGGACTGGCGTGAATTTTATGTTATGAATGTTGAAACAAAAAAACTTACAGACGATGTAATTAAATGGTCTAAGTTCAGCGGCACTGCCTGGTATAAAGATGGTTTTTATTACGGACGATATGATGAACCAAAACCGGGCGAAGAGTTAAAACAAAAAGTCGAATTTCAAAAACTTTATTACCATAAACTGGGTACTCCACAGTCAGAGGACTTGCTTGTCATGGAGGATAAACAAAATCCAAGATACGGATTTGGTGCCGGCGTAACTGATGATGAAAGATTTCTGATAATTTATGTCTCACAAGGAACAGCCCCGGAAAATCTTCTTTATTACAAAGATCTAAATTCCAATATGCCGATCACTCCGGTTTTCACAAAATTTGAGGCGGAATATAATTTAATTGATAATCTTGATGATAAATTCTTAATATCGACAAATTACCAAGCACCAAATAATAAATTGATCTTGGTTGATCCTAAGAATCCGGCAAAAGAAAATTGGAAAACTATAATTCCCGAATCAAAAAATGTAATGCAAAGCGTCTCTTTTGTCGGCGGTAAATTGTTTGTTACATATTTAAAAGATGCAACAAGTAAAGTTTCTGTTTATGATGTGGGTGGGAAATATTTATACGATGTAAAATTACCCGGTGTGGGAACTTGCGGAGGATTTGGCGGCAAAAAAAATGAGTATGAAACATTCTACACATTCACCTCATTCACTTATCCTCCTACAATTTATAAGTATGATATTAAAAACAATAAATCGGAATTATTTAGAAAAGCAGCAGTAAAATTTAATCCGGTTGGTTATGAGACCAAAGAAGTTTTTTACAAGAGCAAAGATGGTACAAAAGTGCCAATGTTCATTGTTCACAAAAAGGGGTTGAAACTTAACGGAAACAATCCTACCCTTTTGTATGCTTACGGCGGATTCAATATTTCGCAGCAACCGGGATTTAGCGTTGCAAGAATTCCATTACTCGAAAATGGAGTTGTTTATGCTCTAGCATGTTTACGCGGCGGAAGCGAGTACGGAGAGGAATGGCACAAAGCAGGAATGTTCGAGAAGAAACAAAATGTATTTGATGATTTTATTTCGGCGGCAGAATATTTAATTAAAGATAAATATACAAGTCCAAGCAAACTCGCAGTTCAGGGCGGCTCAAACGGCGGATTACTAATTGGCGCTGTAATTAATCAAAGACCGGATTTGTTCAAAGTGGCATTTCCGCAAGTCGGTGTAATGGATATGCTGCGCTTTCATAAATTTACAATCGGCTGGGCGTGGGTTTCGGAATATGGTTCGAGCGATGATCCCGACCAATTCAAATATTTAATTAAGTATTCACCTCTTCACAATATTAAAAAAGGTGAGACTTATCCGGCTACAATGGTAACAACAGCAGATCACGACGACCGTGTTTTTCCTGCACATTCGTTTAAATATATTGCCACACTTCAAGAAATGAGCGACGGGAAAAATCCAACTTTGATACGTATCGAAACCAAGGTTGGGCATGGCGCAGGAACAAGCACATCAAAATCAATTGATTTGGTAACTGATCTTTACTCATTCATGTTTTACAATATTGGACTTACACCGAAGTTTTGATGAATTGCCAGCTCGAAGAGCCAAATTATATTTTAATGAGACGGTTCATAGAATCGTCTCATTTTTTTAAATTTTTTCGAAATATACGGGGAACAATTTTCAAGAGCGAAATCGCTCCTCTCATCCGTAAAGAGAGTTTCTTATTGTAGAGCATATTCATAGCGCCTTTCAATCCATCATAAATACTTTTGTTGAATGGATGCCACCACAAATCTTTCTTAACAAATGGTAGAATATCACGGACGATTGTTAATGGCTGAGTCATTCCTTCGAAGCCGATTCTTCCATGGGTCCTTCCGATTCCCGAATTCTTGAATCCACCCCATGTTGATTCTGCCATGCCGTGGCTTACAGAATGATCATTTATTGTTACAACTCCTGCTTTAATCTGTCTTGCTATTTCTTCCCCACGTTTTGAATTTGTTGTCCACACGGAGCCCGTGAGTCCGAGTTGTGAATCATTGGCTAATTTAATCGCTTCATTGTAATCGGAAAATTTCATTACTCCGACAACAGGACCGAAGGTTTCATCGCACATAACCAGCATTTCGTGATTAACATTTGTAAGAACAGTTGCCGGAAGGAAATTTTTGAGTTTAACATTTTCCGGTACTTTAGATTGAGCAAATATTTTAGCTCCTTTACTCAACGCGTCTTCTACGTGCTTATTAACAGTTTCTATCTGCCGTTCGGTTGTCATACATCCGACATCGCAATTAAAGTCTTTATCATAATCAACGCGCAGCTTTTCTATTTTCTCTTTTAATATGCTCATGAAACTGTTATAAATTTTTTCGTGAACATAAATACGTTCGATGCCGCAGCATGTTTGTCCCGCATTCTGAAATCCTCCCCAAAGTGCCCCCACGGCAGCCCGGTAAGGATCAGCATCTTCACAAACAATCATTGCATCATTACCGCCAAGTTCAAGCACAATCGGGGTTAAAGTTTGTGCGGCTTTTCCCATCATGTATTTTCCAACTGATACTGATCCGGTGAAATATATTTTATCTAATCCGCAAACAATAAAAGCATCGCCTGCTATTTTGCCCGGAAGATTCACAAAATTGAAAATCCCTTTCGGAAGTTTAGCGTATTCGATTACTTCTTTAAGTATCAGTCCAACCATTTGTGTTTCTGAAGCGGTTTTTAATATCACCGCGTTTCCGGCAAGTAATCCCATTACGACTTCAGAAAATGGAATTGAGAACGGATAATTCCACGGGGAGATAATTCCTACAACACCGAATGGAACGCGTATGACCTTACTTCGTTTATTGATGAGAATAATATTTCCGTCGGAATTTTTTTTATCAGATAAAAACCGTTTAGCATTTTTGCAGTAATAACTAACCGCCATGGATGCCGGTAACACTTCCGTTGCCATTGCGTCAATTCGGGTTTTGCCGTTATCTCTTGAAATTGTTTCGGCAATTCGGTCGGCATTTTCAACTAGAAAATCTCTAATCTTTAGTACACGCTTAACTCTTTCATCAACAGAGAATTGTTCCCAAAGTTTTTGAGACAATCGTGCTTGTAAGATCATCTCTTTTAGATCTTCGACAGAATGCAATTTGGAAAAACCAATTGTTTCTCCTGTTGCAGGGTTGAACGATTCTGATTGCTTTTGCATACTAACTCCAAAAAGATTTGAGTTTTTGTCCTTGAAGATAAGAAAAGATGAGTCTTAAAAAGCTAGATAGTAATAACTTCTTTTGTTTAAAATATTAGTATGAATTCAGTTTAAAGTTTACCGATAAATCCGTAAAGCTATATCAAATTAGAATATTAGTTAGTCAACAATTCCATTGTGGATGTTAAAACAGTTCTTACTCCGGATTTAATTGTATTCTCAAAATCTGGTTTGAAATTTGGCGAATGTACAAAAGGAATATTCCAGCCACCTTGCTTCTTAGCCCAGTCTTCAGCAGATGCGGAACCAACCCAAATCATAAATGAAGGTACTTTTTCTTTAGTTCTTCCATATTGAGAAAAATCTTCCGATGCTGACCATGGTTGCGATTGAATTATATTACTCTCACCAAATTCCTTTTTAAGTATAGGTACTAACCTGTTAACCAGTTCATGATTATTGTAAACTGCAGGAGTTTGTTCTGAAATAATTATTTCCGGCAATTTATCACTGCTCAATCCAAAACTTTCCGCAATCTTCTCTGTTTTGGTTTTTATTGAATTGAGAATTTTCTTTTTAACATCATCATTAAAAGTTCGTACTGTAAGCCCCATCTCAACTTCATCCGGTATGATGTTATGTTTAGTTCCTCCTTTAATATATCCGACCGTTATTACAGCAGGATCAAACGGCGAAGTTTCTCTGCTGATGATTGTTTGATAACTTAAAATCATTTGAGCTGTCATCACAATCGGATCAACGGCTAATTGAGGACTTGCACCATGCCCGCCGATTCCTTTTACTTTTATCGTAATACTGGTTGCATCAGACATTGCATAACCCGGACAATATAAATCCGTTCCAACTTTAGCCGCTGGAGAAACATGAATAGCCAATGCATAATCCGGAACGCCGAATTTTTCATATAGACCTGCATCCAACATCATCCTGGCACCTTTTCCGATTTCTTCGGCGGGTTGGCCAATCATCATGATTGTCCCTTTCCATTTATTTTTATTTTCAGCAAGCATTCTTGCGGTTCCAATAAAAACAGACATGTGAACGTCATGTCCGCACGCGTGCATAACACCATTATTTTTGCTGGTGAAAAGAAGAGAGGTATTCTCTTTTACTGGCAAGGCATCAAGATCTGTTCTAATCAGTATTTTTTTCCCCTCACCGTTTTTTAGAATTCCTACTACACCATATCCGCCGAATCTTTCTGTTACTTCAAATCCGAGGTTTTTTAATTCTTGAGCAATTCGAGCGGAAGTTCTTTCCTCTTTTAGTGAAAGTTCAGGATCGGAATGCAAATCCTTGCAAAGTTTTTCCAGATCTGGGTAAATGGAATTTATATTTTGGGCATTTGTTCTGAGTGCAAATAAAATAAATATTGAAAGGATTATTTTTTTCATTTCAATTACTTTCTATTATACATATTGAAGATAAAAAAATATTCATAGTAAAAAGTAAATAAAAAAAATAAGCCCAAAGGCAGTGATCGCAATCTGTCTTTAAGCTTATTTATTACGTGGCGGAAAGGGGGGGATTCGAACCCCCGATACCGTTACCGGTACAACAGTTTTCGAGACTGCCGCATTCAACCACTCTGCCACCTTTCCAAACTGTTACTTCACATCTACTTCCTTATTTACGAATCGCAACTTACAAAACTGAATCGAAATACAGAAATTTGTGATTTACATTCTATTTGATTCATTATTCTTATTGTACGATTGGATTAATTCTACTCAATTATTAAATTAAGATAGGCACTAACTGAAATAATTTTTTAAAACTCCCTATGAAAAGCGACGAATTACAAAAAATAATTAAAGCAGCAGAATTGGTTAACTCCAATCTCAGTGTTAAAGAAGTTTTAAATAATATTGTTAAAGTCGCAGTTGAACTTACCAATGCCGACCGAGGCACTCTATACCTTCTGGATGCAGAAAAAAATGAGTTATGGTCTCTCATTGCGGTTGGAGTAGAGACACAGGAAATCCGGTTGAAGATTGGGCATGGTCTTGCCGGCTATGTGGCTAAAAGCGGTGAGACAATAAATATTGAAAATGCTCAAGATGATTCCCGTTTTAATTCAGAATATGATCTATTAAGCGGTTACAAAACTCAAAGTGTAATTTGTTTTCCCATTAGAGATAGTAAACACGAAATAATCGGGGTATTACAATTAATCAACAATCAATTTGGAAAATTTTCTCAGCGCGACGAAGATTTTCTGAATGCGCTTTCAATCCATTCTGCAATCGCTATTAATAATGCATTGATGCATCAAGAACAAGTAATTATCAATCAAAAATTAGAATTGGCAAAGCAGGAAGCGGAAAAATTTGAAATGTTGAAAAATCATTTTCTCTTGCAAATGTCTCATGAAATCAGAACTCCATTTAACATTATTTTAGGAAGTATTGAAGTCCTCAAGAATGAAAAGTTATTTCTAAAATCCAACGAAATGAAAGAAATATTTGAAATGCTGGAACACGGCAGCAACAGAATAATTAGAACAGTCGACGAAATAATGGAAATGTCGAAAGTTAGATCTGGCAATTATGAAATCCATATTGAAAAGATTAAACTTGAAGAAGACATTTTAAGTCATGTTATTAATAGTTATAAGCTGAACGCAGAAATGAAAGGTCTTCAATTTTTCTTTGAAAAGACCACCGATCTGAACGAAGTCCAATGTGATAAATTTATGACATATCAGATATTTCAAGAAATTATTGATAACGCTTTGAAATTCACAACACATGGGAGTGTGTACGTTAAACAATTCAAGAATGAAGAAGATAAATTGTGCGTTAGCATAAGTGACACTGGAATAGGAATTTCGCCCGATTATCTTGAGCATATCTTTGAACCATTTTCACAAGAAGATACCGGTTACTCCAGAAAGTTCGAAGGAAATGGATTGGCGCTTGCTCTTATTAAGAAGTATGCAGAATTAAACAATCTTTCTATCTCTGTAAAGAGCGAGAAAAATGTGGGATCTGAATTTTTAGTTGCCTTTTTATGACCGTAGTTTAATTTCCAATTTTTTTCTGTTCCCAATTCTTAATATATTTGCGCCCGAAATACAAGGAGAGGTGCAGGAGTGGTTTATCTGGCTACCCTGGAAAGGTAGTGTACCTGCAAGGGTACCGAGGGTTCGAATCCCTCTCTCTCCTCTAAAATAAAATCATCTAAATTATGAGAAGAATATTCATAGTCCTTTTACTCTTCATCACAATAGGTTTATTGCATGCTCAATCATCCACCGAGAATTGGGTACCAATAGTTATCGAACAAGATGAATCTCTTTTTATCAATATTACCGGACTATCCACCTACAAGGGTGACGAATTTTTTGTTTGGTCTTTGCAGGAATTGAAATCGCCAATGACAATGGAAGGAGTGGATGGAGATATTTACAAAATAAAAACTTACTACCATATTAATAAAGAGATGATGCGTTACAGCATATTACAAATTATCTATTATGATAGACAGAACAACGTTATAAAACAATACAGTTATGAGCATAATGTTAACAAACCAGAATTTATATTTAACTATCCTATAACAAACAATTCCGATGTTGCTAAAATATTGTTGAAAAGTTTCGAATATTTAAATCCAGGTGTAGAAAAGAAATAAATCTAATAATCAATATCTTCTTTTAGAATTTCCACTCCGCCAATTGAATTCATTTGCTGTAGAATATTATCCCTTCTATTAATTAAATATGAAGTTGGTTTTCTTGGATCGCGTTTTTCCGGATTGGGTAGAATAGCAATGATTGTTGCGGCTTCCGAAGGATTCAATTTAATTGATGGTTTACCGTAATATGTTTTTGATGCTGCTTCGATCCCATAAATTCCGTTCCCCATCTCAGCCACGTTCAAGTAAACTTCTATAATCCTTTCTTTACTCCATAGTAGCTCAAGAAGAAGAGTATAATAAGCTTCCACTCCTTTGCGGATTAGATTTTTACCCGAGAAAAGAAACATATTTTTAGCTACTTGCATTGAAACCGTGCTTGCACCTCGCACTCGTTTCTTTTTTAAGTTTTTTTTCATCTCATTCTCTTTCATAGCTTTTTCAATCTGTTCAAAATCGAATCCGAAATGTTCAAAAAATTTTTGGTCCTCCGATGCAATCACTGCGAGTGCCGCATATTTAGATACGTTTTGAATCTTTACGGATTTTTGATTCACATCCGAAAAGGAGAATAATCCTAATAACGGTTCAGTTTTTGAATTTATAAATGCAGTAACAGGCGGGTCAATTATTCTGAAAAATAATATCACAAAAACTGAAAATGCTGTATATAATAAAAAGAATGATAATAAGAATTTGATTGTACGCCAGATAAACTTCATTACTCCTCGGGTATAAAGATTTTGCCAATATTTTAAAGCTGCAATGGTAAGATCGAACTCATTTACCAAACAGAACTATATATAACCATTTGGTGTTGCTTAAATAAGAATTTGAATTATTAACTGCAAATGAATAAATTGTTCCAAAATAAAATCAACTAATTATTAAAAATCTGAGAGGTAAATATGATTTCTGACAAAATGCAAAAAGCACTAAATGATCAAATTAATGCAGAGATTTTTTCTTCCTACCTATATTTAGCTATGGCTGCTCATTTGGAAAGTGAAAATTGGAACGGAATGGCTGCCTGGATGAAAATTCAATCCGGTGAAGAATACGGTCACGCAATGAAATTTTATAAATATGTTCACGATGTTGAAGGAAAAGTTACACTTACTGCAATCGAAAAGCCGAAATCAACGTGGAAATCCCCGCTCCAGGCATTTGAAGAAGCACTAAAACATGAACTTTATATTACCGATCGGATCAACAAACTTGTAGCTCTTGCACTCCAGGAGAGCGACTACGCGACGAACATTTTCTTAAATTATTTTGTAACCGAACAGGTTGAAGAAGTTTCTACTTCAACTCAGATTGTTAATAAATTCAATATGCTTGGCGATAACAAGACTTCCCTCTTTTTACTTGACCGTGAACTTGGAATGCGGGCTAAATAAGTTCAAGTCTGTCTAAAAGGCGGTTTAATAGCCGCTTTTTATTTTTAAAAAATATTTTTTCGGTAATATATTTTTTACTATTTTTCGCCACCAAAAATTGAAACAAAGAGGTTTTTAAATGGCTAGAAAATGTCAGCTATCTGGCGTTGGTCCGGTGAGTGGTCATAGCATTTCTCATGCACACAATAAAAGCAAAAGAAGATTTTTACCAAATCTTCAAAAGAAAAGAATATGGGTTAAAGAATTGAATAAATTCGTTACCGTTAGAGTTACTGCTGCCGCTTTGAGAACTGTCTCGAAAAACGGAACCGCTGATCTTGCTAAACTCGTTATTGAGAAAAAAGTTAAAGCTAGATAAGATTTTGCATTTGTGAAAACCCTCGGCTCTGCCGGGGGTTTTTTGTTTTAAATTGCGTTTGATTTTGATTTGTACCGAGTATAACTTTGCCCGCAAATAATTTTACGAGGCATGTTTTGATCTTCATAAAAATTACTCCTAAAAATTTATTCTCGATTCTTCTCATTTCTTTTTACTTGTTTACAACAATTAACGCACAACAATTAGAAAAAAATAAATTACAAAGTTATAATCAAATTGCTCGAACAATTGTCCGAAATGCATTAACTGAAAAGCGAGGATATGATTGGCTTAAAGAACTCTGCACTATAGGTCCCAGATTAAGCGGTTCCGATAAATCCTTACGTGCAATTCATTGGGCGGAACAGAAAATGAAATCACTTGGTTTCGATTCTGTCTGGTTGCAGCCCGTTATGGTTCCAAAATGGGAACGCGGTAAAATTGAAAAAGCTTTCGTCTCTAATTCTAAAAACTTCCGAAATAAAAAACTTACAATTGTTTCATTTGGCGGCAGCGTTGGAACATCCCCAAAAGGAATTACAGCTCAATTAATAGAAGTAAAAAGTCTTGATGAAGCGAAATCTCTCGGAGAAAAAGCTAAGGGGAAAATAATTTTCTACAACCGCCCATTCGATAACGGGTTACTTAATACTTTTGAAGGATATGGTAAAGCCGTTGATCAAAGAATTAATGGTGCTATTGAAGCGGCTAAAGTTGGAGCGATTGGCGCAATCGTTCGTTCGGTGCAATCCAGTTATGATAACATTCCGCACACCGGCGTAATGAATTATCAGGATGGTATTCAAAAAATTCCTTGTGCCGCAATTAGTGTAATTGATGCTGATTACTTGAGCAAGGCAATAAAGGAAGAACCAAAATTAGAAATTACCATCAAGATGAGTTGCGAAAATTTTCCGGAAGTACAGTCGTATAATGTTATCGGGCAATTAACTGGTTCTGAAAAACCGAACGAAGTAATTGTTGTTGGAGGACATTTTGATAGCTGGGATAAAGGTTGCGGTGCTCACGATGATGGTGCCCCATCTCTTCAAACTATGGAAGCTCTCGATCTATTAAAGCGTAATGGTGTAAAACCGAAACGAACAATCCGGTGTGTACTTTTCATCAATGAAGAGAATGGATTGCGAGGCGGAATTGAATATGGAAAATTTTCTGAATCATCTAATGATAAACATTTAGCAGCTATTGAATCGGACCGAGGTGCATTTACTCCTCGCGGATTTAATGTTACAACTGATTCTTTATCATTCAAAAAAATGCAAAGCTGGTTACCGGTTTTAAACTTAGCAGATATCGATTGGGTTAGGAATGGCGGAAGCGGCGGCGATGTTGGACAAATTAAAAATGCAAAAGCCCTTTTGGGGTATGTCCCGGATGATCAGCGCTACATGGATTTACATCATTCGGACAATGATGTTTTTTCGGCAGTTAATCCGAGAGAAATGGAACTTGGATCTGCAGCAATTGCTATTATGAGTTTGTTATTGAGTGAAGAAGGTTTATGAGTCGTCCTAAAATGATGTGAAGAAACACAAATTGGTTGCAAAACCATATTTTGTTTATTTCAGTAAAGTGAATTTTCTCAAATGAATCAAACAATTTAGATTATAGATTTAAGATCAATTGTTCGAATACAAAATTAGTATTTATAGACTTCAACATTAGAAATGCATTTACTGCAGAAAGTGTTTCCTTTTATATCTACTTCTTCAATCCCATTTGATGCATGCATAACACAATCCCAGTCCGCGCAATGACGGAGACCATAATTATGGCCAAGTTCGTGAAGAGTTTCTTTAATTGTACGTTCCAATAAAAGATCATCGTTCGATATGCCGGAATAAAATTCTTCGTGCAAGCGGCAGACAGAAAGAATGGAATGTTTTCCATTAAGCTGCGCTTCTCCAAAAACAAAAGTTAATGCTGGCACAAAAATATCAACATCGGTCACCATAATTATTTTACCGTTATATATATCGGTTAGCTTTATTGCTTCGGCAAGTATCTGTGTAGAAAAATATTGTTTGCGCTCTATTGAGAAGAAATCATCTAGATTTACATTTAGGATAATGACATGAATTTTGCAAAGAAATCTTTTCGATAATTCAGTAATAAGGTTTTGCAGTAGTAAATTGTTGTGAAATTTAATGGGTGCTATAAAGATATCCATCAAAATTCTTCTTTGCGGAGTTCGTACTTATTTATTTTATTGTAAAGTGTGACCCTGTCAATCTCAAGTAACTGAGCTGATTTAGAAATATTCCAGCTATTCTCAAGTAAAGTTTTGAGAATATATTTTTTTTCCATTGAAGAAAGGCTCTTCGAATCACCATCCAAATCAAAATTATTCTTCGAAACATGAAATGGGAGGTCATCAACAATAATAGAATCAGATTTACCAACCACCATCGCTCTTTCTATAGCATTCTCCAATTCACGAACATTCCCCGGCCAATCATAGTTCATGAGAAATTCCATTGCTTCTTTTGAAACGTTTTTTATCTTTTTATTCATAACAGTTGAAAATTTATTAATAAAGAAATTTACAAGCAGAGGAATATCATCCCTTCTTTCACGCAGGGGTGGAATAACAACTGTGAATACATTTAACCTGTAATAAAGATCTTCTCTAAACTTGCCTGCTTTAACGAGTTCTTCCAGAAGTTCATTTGTTGCAGTAATTACCCTAAAATCACTTTTTATTAATTCATTTCCGCCAACCCGGTTAAACTGTTTTGTTTCGATAACTCTTAACATCTCAATCTGCATCCTTAAGGAAATCGAGCCAATCTCATCAAGAAAAATTGTTCCTCCGTTAGCCATTTCAAATTTCCCTTTTCTTTTAAATTGAGCGCCTGTAAATGAACCCTTTTCGTGTCCGAACAATTCGCTCTCAAGAAGTGATTCGGCTAAAGCGCCGCAGTTCACAGTAATAATCGGAGAATATTTTCTACCGCTATTAATGTGGATGGCTTTTGCAACCAACTCTTTTCCAGTACCACTCTCACCTCTTATCATAACAGTAGTATCTGTGCGGGCAACAGAATGCACAAGCTCATAAATTTTCTTCATCTGATTGCTATCGCCAATCAAATTATCAGGTTTAATTATTTCATCTATATTTTCTTTCAACTGAGTGTTTTCAATCTTTAGCGCCCGTTGTTCAAGTGCTTTTTTGACAAGATGCGCTAGTTCGTCAGGATCAACAGGTTTTGTTACATAATCGTATGCCCCGGTTTTCAAAGCCGTAATTGCGGTTGGTACCGAAGCAAAAGCCGTTATGAGGATAATAAGAGCATCTTTATCGATTGCCTTAATTTTAGATAACAAATCCAGGCCACTCATTCCCGGCATTTTCATGTCGACAAGAAGGAGATCAAATTTTTCCTTTGCATATTTTTTTAAGGCAGTTT
Source organism: Ignavibacteriales bacterium (assembly GCA_026390795.1). Classification (NCBI taxonomy): domain Bacteria; kingdom Pseudomonadati; phylum Ignavibacteriota; class Ignavibacteria; order Ignavibacteriales; species Ignavibacteriales bacterium. The sequence continues at coordinate 98,618 of JAPLFG010000001.1, read as the reverse complement.
CACCATCCTCGGCGGTATCAACTATATAATTTTCCTCTTCAAACCAGTGATAAAGAGATTCCCTTACAATTTTTTCATCATCGACTATTAAAATTCTTTCGTTATTATTCATAGACCTTCCTGCTAAGCAAGTTGTTCGTTTTGTGGCAATACTATTTTAAACGTAGTACCTTGATTTGAACTTTTTTCTACTTCTACTTTCCCTTTATGATTAGTAACAATTCCGTAGACAACAGCCAGTCCAAGCCCGGTACCTGTAGAAGCTTCTTTTGTTGAATAAAACGGTTCGAAGATATGAGGCAAATCTTTATCGGCTATTCCTATGCCTTCGTCTATTATCCTAAGAACAATATTATTTTTTTCAAGTGTTAAGTTAAGTGTGATTTTTCCACCATTAGGCATTGCTTCAATTGAATTGATCAGAAGCGACATCAGAGCCTGTTGTATTTTGTATGCGTTGCAGTAAATTTCAATTGGTAGTTCAGGGAATTCTTTGATTATAGTTATGCGGTTTATTTCAAGATGATGGTTTATAACAGCCACACTATTATCGATTATTTTTACAAAGTTTTCTTTTGCATATTCATCCAATTCAGAGTGCGAAAAAATCAGTAAGTCTTTTACAATTTGTCCGCAGCGGGCAGATTCATGCGAAATCAATTCTAAATATTCAATAATTTTTGAATGCTCAGAGTCTTTCTGTGAAGCTTGTAACTTTTTTGTTATCAATTTGCTGTAAGTTAAAATTCCTGCAAGCGGATTATTCAACTCATGCGCTACAGTTGCTGATAATTTTCCGAGTGAAGCCAACTTCTCAATTTGATTAACCTGGTTGTAAATATTTTTGAGTTCTTCCGTCTTTTCATTTACTTTGTCATTCAAAGTTTCCGACCAATTTTTTATTTCCTTATAAGCCTCATCAAGTTTTGTTGACATCTCATTAAACCGGCGTGCCATTTGTCCTAGTTCGTTTTTAGAATTAATTCCAATTTTATAATCCAAATTTCCGTTTCCTAATTCTTCAATGCCTACTCTTATTTTTTTAATTGGTTTGTTAACTAAAATTGTTATGAACAAACCGGAAAAAAATGAAATAACAACGACAATAAAAACCGAACCTAAAATTACCTTCCTCGTACTGTTTTGGATTATTGAATCAAGCTGCTCAAGCGAAACAACAACGTCGAGAACACCGAGAATATTAACTTTGGGCGAGTGGGCATGACAGTCCGCGTTTGAACAATCTGGATCATTTTGAATTGGATTAATTAGGCCAAGAACTCGTGTATTTTCTGAATTTTTATAAATTCTAATTTTATCTTGGTTTGTTAAACTTTTTAGCGGAACTGAACTGTTGTGGCAGGCAATGCAAGCTTCGTCCTTCATATTAACTTTTTTTAGGATCTCATCAGGGTTTGTGGAAAAAATTATTAAACCTTGTTTGTTGTAAATGCGGATTTCTTTAACACCAATTTCAGTACGCAATGTTTTAATAATTTCATGAACATCTTCACGTCTGTTCAGAAGCATACTATATCGGGTTGATTTTTTTATCAGGTCACTTATACTATACGCGCTTTGGAATCTTGTATCAGTTAAATAACTATCAAGATTTTTAATAATAAAGTAGGTATAAACCGAAAGAATACTAATCAGGATAAATGAAATAGATATTATAAGTCGAACGCTTAGCTTATTTAGAACTTTTGTTTTCATAACCTCTAATTCCTATTTTAAAATTAGATAATACTTTAGATACTTTCACTCAATTAGATAGATTTATTATTTTTATAATGAATGAAACTGGTAAATTATGGGGTCAAGAACTCATAATGAGCATCATAAAAGTGGACGGTGGGTCGGTGTTCAAACAATTTCTTCTTAAGGGTTAAAAGAATTTAATATAGCTGCATATTTTTTACTACCGAGAAGTTGGTGAAGAGATTTGATTTGGGTTCCACCGTCATGCATTGTTTCTCCGACTGTAGGCACCTTCAATTTAATCTCCTCGATAATATCAATAGCTCTACTATGTGTTCTACCCCATTCCTCTTTGGATAAGCTGCCGTTTTTAATATCGTGGTTATCGCAACCAATTATCGCAAACCATTGAGACTTCCAGGGAATGTCATTTGAATCGCCGACTTTATCGTGAATTAAAAAATTCTTAGGTGCTGATAGATTAATCTCACCCCACGGACCAAAAATTTGAATTAATTGTTGACCAGCAAAAATATTTTCCCCGCACCCAAACAATATAAGTGAGCTTAATGAATCAAGAAAGCAAATTAAGACAGGATTAATGCCGAGATAAAATGTATTAGGGCAGATTTCCTTAGCGACAAAATTATTTTTTAGATAAATAACTTGATTATCGTATTCGATGCTTTGCAATTTGTCGGAGATAATATTTACAACACTCGATATACCGGTAGACAGTGATTCTTTTTCATTCAATAAATTGCGCATAACTTTATCAAACAGGCATTTTTCACAGTCAAATTGGTTATCGCATAATTTATACTCGATAACATGAGATGCCATCCAGATGCACTTCAGCATCTCATAATTGCTCTTGATTCCATTTTCATTTTTCATATCATTTACTCAAAATTATTAGTTCTAATTTATTGGCACTCTTTCCTTTATCAAGTCTTTGGATTCTTCTATAATAAAAACTTTAAAGTTTTTAGCGATCAGTCTGAAAGCAAATAGTGCGAATACTACAAGCATTGAAGTAATGCTTATTTCGTCAAATGATGGGAAATAATTTACTCCCGAAGAGGCAGTTAAACCGGTAATACTCACGTTGAATCTGTTAAGAATTAATCCGGAAATAACAAAGATCGAAATTAGGTAGAGCCATTTTTTATCTTCTCTAAACTTTTTGTTGCTGAGCAAACAGATCGGGACAATGGTTCCAATCAAAATTTCCAAATAGAAAAGTGATGTTTCAGTTGAAGGTATCGTCAAATAAATTAGTTTTCCGTTTTCAACAAAATCATAAATCTTCAACAAAAAGCAGGCTATTAAAGCTATAAAAACAGCATAAGCCGCCCCTGATAAAATATTCATATTTAATTCGGGATTATTAAATTGATCTTCTTTCTTAAAAGCTCTGGCAATTAGATATGACTCAAAGATTATCATAGACAAGCCTGAAGCAATACATGAAATATAAAAATGCACAGGGAGCAATGCTGAATACCATAGCGGATGCAGTCTTCCAGGAACTATCAAATATAATGAACCGAAAGATGATTGATGAAGAGTCGAAAATAAAACACCGGCAATCACAACAGGTATGGAGATTATTTTCAGAAATTTTATTGGCGCTTTGAGATTGTATTTTTCAAGGACAACCGGGGCAAACTCTAAAATTAGTACCGTTGTATAACAAATTAAGCACCATGTTATTTCAAACATTACTGAATGAATATTCCACATTATAAGCGGATGCCAAAAATTTTCCGGTCTCCCTAGATCTACTACTAGAAGGCAAACCACAACTGAATATCCGAGGAAAGCTGTCAGGATTGCAGGTCTAACCAACGGCTCATATTTATGGATGTGAAATATGTGTACCGTAGCTGCGATTGTGAATCCTGCAGCGGCGAGTCCGACTCCTAGAAAATCAAACCCTATCCACAAACCCCATGGTGCGGCATCATGAAGATTAGTTGTTGCACCTAGTCCTCGAGAAAATCTATAATAAGTTGAAAATAAACCCATTGTTACGATTATAACTGAAACCACTTTCCAAAATGTAGGTTTTAAAATATCGTTGACTTTCATATGCTTTAATTTCCATTAGTAGTATTTTTTTCTTCAATTGCAATTTGATTTTTTCTTTTTGTAAGCCAATACATCGCACTCAGGAATACTCCTCCACCTAATACAACCGATGGAATCTGTTTCATTGCCCTCATTGAAAATTCAGGCATTGATTCTTTTGGCAATTTCGGAGTATACCCCAGCTGCTCGAATGGTATAGGCGAGATGATCAGGACATGACCACCGCCCGCTTCTTCAAGACCGTATATATGCTGATAATATTTCTCGGGATTGTATTTCAATCTATTTTTGGCCACTGCAACAAGTTGATTAATATCGCCATACAGCGTGGCTTCATTTGGACATGCTTCGACACAACCGGGCAACTGACCGGCTTTAACTCGTTCATCGCAAAGATTGCATTTGCGTACGCGGGGTTTCGTCGTTCCCCATTCATAGCGGGGAATTTTATGAGGACAAGCCTGCATACAATATCTGCATCCGATACATTTATCAGCATCATAAACTACTGCGCCGGTAGGGCTCTTTTTTATTGCACCAACCAGACATACAGAAACACAAGCCGGTTCATTACAATGCATGCACAGTTTTCTAGCATAATTTTCACCGTATTCTTCAACTACTGTAAAAGTTTTATCTGAGAGATGATCTTTTAAAAAATCTTCATTTGTTTGGGGCAGATTATTTACCTCTTTGCACCCCTGATAGCAGGAACCGCATCCGACACAAAGCGTAACATCAAAGAGTATTCCGTTTTCTTGTGACATATAATTTCCGGTTTTTATAATGAGAGAAATTCTTTTTCAAAATCATATGCACTTTGGTCAACTAATAAAGAGGCAGTCTCGTTCGTTAAAGATCCTCCATCATACATAGTTGTTCCGACCATCTCTACGTTCGGCAAATGACTATCAATAAAATTATTTAATTTGATAAATTCTTTTTTCATCCAGTTTAAGGCTTCTCTTCCCGAAAAAAACAGTTCCCGATTTTCAGGAAAATCCTTTGATATTAACTGAACGCCCCATGTCTCATATGGCTCGGAGATTTTATTTCCAATTATATTTGCGTTAAGAGATTTTACAATTCCATTAACAGGAGACTGGAATTTTATGATTTTATTTCCGTAAGCGCCTTCGAATATCATTTCTCCACGTTTTAGCTCTTTGCCTACCTCCGCGCATTTTAGAATTGATAACGTCCCCAATGCCGTCGTTCCAAAGGCATCAATTCCGATATCAATTATCCCGTCTGTATTCTTCTTAAGCCAAGTATGCCCTTTCGAAATAATTATATTCGCGGGAATAGCAAAAATATTTCCATTAAATATTTCTACATCATGCAAAGTCAATGGCGGAACAAATGCCGGATGATTTTTCCTCTGGATTTTTAATACAATCAGATCAACTGAGAGGATAAATAAAAACGCTGTCAGAACAAAAATTGCGACCATATAGAATCCTTTTGGTATAAGTCATTTCATTATTTTAATTGTTTTAAACTTTCTCTGCATCATTTGGATTTTTCTCATCCGTAGTTGCGCTTCCCGATTCTCCTTCTTTATGCGGTTTACCGCCGTCATACATTGTCTCGATTGCAAGTTTAACCGACGGGTCGAATCTCGGAGTGAATGATTTTGCAACTTTGTTTTTCTTATTTGATGCTATAATTAACGGGTCGATTACAAATCGAACGAGTAAATCAACAGCAACAAAAACTAAAATGAGTATGACTAAAAATGCAATCATGATGATCTCCTTGTAACATTTAATTGTAGCTATTAATACCCAATAACCATACCATGAATTTTATTTTTGTAAATGTCTTTATATGTTCTTGATAAATATAGAGTTATGAGATTGGTGTCGAATTATTAAACGATGAGATAAGAGAAAAGTGTAAGTATATACAACAGTGTGCTGTTGATATTTACATCACTCTTCAATGGAGACTGCTACTTTGTTGTGACCATATCCATACTATAAATTACTTTGGACTTTCTTACTTAATATAAAAGAGCTTTTAAGATTTGTAGTAGTCTTTGCTCATTTTGGCTCTCTTTTATTTTTTGTTGGGCGTAGTCAACTTATTTCAGGACGAGACAAATAAAAAAAACCTCTCTACTACGTAGAGAGGTTCATTAAATAACAGTCAACCTATTTTAGGACGACTCAATATTTCTACCTTTTTCGTTCAGTAGATTTTTTCGATTCTCGTTCGCTTTTGTTTGAGCCTCTATCATTTCCCCTTTCCATTCTTGGTTCAGGTCTTTCATAGGATTGTTCACGTCTCGGTTCAACTCTTCTTTCGGGATTAGACTGTCGTTCGGTTCTTTTCGGCTGATCAAAAACCGGTTGGCGTTCCCGTGTTGATTCTTGGTTAATACTCTCATCCCTCTTTTGATTGCGATCCTTTTCTATTCTCTGATTTTCAGCATCGATTCTGATACGATCGCGTTCAGCGTTTCTTTTTAATTGATCATTTGATTGAATACGATTAGTTTCTTCACGAATACGTTTCTCATCGTTTTTAGTATCACGTTCAATATTTACGTCGCTGTTTCTATCTCTGGTGCGGTCGTTGATAACACTTCTACCTTCTTCACGAGTGATAGGAATTCTTATTTTGTCTCTCTCAATTGAAGAACGATTTTCGCCGCGTTTGAAATCGAATCGATCCATACTTCGGCTCTTTTCTACTTCTCTTTCTGATGGTCTGTAAGCAGTAACTCTATCACTCCGTACTTCACGATTCCTTTCAAAGTCACGATAGTTATCTACTGAAGAAATTTCTCTTTGAGCTATCCGGTAACCACCTTTTCGTTCTATTAGTGACCGATCTACTCCACCGTTTACAATCCTATCACGGTTGGAATAATAATTTGTTCGATATTTAGTTCGTTCAAAAATTCTTGCGCAACCTCTTTCATCCAAGAAATAATTGTAGACTCTGCGGTCGTAGAATCTGCTGTACCCGACAAAATTCCAATAATTGTAATGTGAGTGCCAGCCGATCGAAAAATGAATTCCAAAATTGATATTAAAACTTGCATATGGAGGAAGAGGCGCCCAGCCAATATAATCATCATCATATCTCCATTCTACCCACGAAGGTCCCCAATCGTAATCAGGAATCCAGATCCACCCGTAATAATCGTCATTGAACCATCTTCCGTAATGATATGTAGCCCATCCAAATGGTTCATACGAATCCCAATACCAGCCATCTGAAGTCCAACTCCAGCGCCCTCTCGAATAAGGGCGCCATTGATTATCTATTCTGTTTGGATGCCATACAACTAGATCATTATCCAATTGAATCCAATCACCGTACGGTCGAAGTGAAGAATAAAAGAAATTAAATGAAATCCCTACGTCAGGTTTTGCATCTAACTTCATACTCATAAAAATTAAGAGTGCGGTTGTTATTAATATTGTCTTTTTCATGACGTACCTCAATGTTTAATACAGACTTTTAAAGACAAGGAATGTGCCATTAAAATAATGCTGAAAATAAACGAAAATAAACCAATTACCGAAAGAATTGTTCACTGAAGAAGACATTAATTATTGTTTTGAATACAATTTTGGCGCATAAAATTTATAATTACTACAACATTCTTGATTAATTTTCATAACGGAATAAACTAAACGGAGATAAAATGATTCATCAATTTTTTATAGATAAAAGAGTGCATAATTCTTTAACATTTTCTAAATATTTTGAGCAGATGAGATTAGATTCAGAAGTATCAGATCTATCTAACCTTACAGTCAAGGAGAAAGAAGATCTCCATATGGTAAAACTAAATTATCAGAGAGTATCTAGAATTTTAAGAACATATAAAATGAATGAAGAACTTCTCGGGTTAATAAAAGAAATTTCTACTCCGCAGATATGGATGGTTATTTCTGAATCATGGTGCGGAGATTCAGCACAAAACCTTCCTTACATTGCTAAAATTGCCGAGAGTAACCCTTTAATAAATCTTAGAATAATTTTGCGAGATTCTAACTTAGATATTATGGATCTCTATCTGTCTGATAATATGTCTCGAAGCATTCCGAAACTTGTTGTTTTTGATGAAGATGGCAATGAATTATTCCAGTGGGGAGCGCGTCCAAAAGAAGCGCAGAAACTTGTAACCCGACTTAAAAATGAAGGGATGGAAAAAGAAAAATTTCTTGAAGAACTTCATCTCTGGTATGGTAGAGACCGTGGAAGAACATTAGAGAGTGAATTAAAAACGCTTTTTGAACAGAGCAGCAAATTGCTAATAAGTAAATAATTAATCTTTATTTTTTATCAATGATCTTAAATTCGACAAGAATTGTTGCATTACATTCACTTGCTTTATTGTCGTTGATACCCGGAACAAATTTTGTTTTTCGAAGCGCTTCTTGAGCGGCTTCATCGCATCCGTATCCAAGACCTTTTAGAACTTGCGTTTTAATCACATCCCCGGAACTATTAATAGTCGCAATAATTGTAACCGTTCCCTGTATGCCGTAGCGCAATGCATGTTCCGGATAGATGAGAATATTTTGAATACCTTTCATTCCGCCAATAGGTACGGGGCAGATTTGTACATCACATAATATTTCAGGCTCAAATTCAGGTATAACTTTTTCTTCTTCTTTTTTAGCAATTTCATATTCGGGTATACTAACAACAGTTGTATCAGCTTTGGCAGCAATTGTTTTGTCACTGTTAGTTTTATAATCTGAAACGGTTTCGAATATTTTACGGCTCACAAGTTTTCCGCTGGAATAATCAGAAAGTTCTTTCAAATCTCCGTTTTCTAAAAATTTCCTATAAGAACCATCTTTTACTCCCTTATTAATAAAATATTCTTCTTTCATTAATCCACTCGAATAATATTCTCTTATATATCCGTCAAGAACTCCCTGGCTGTAGTTCTTCTCGGTTTCAATTTTCCCGTTTGAAAAATATGTTATTACAGCCCCGTCAAGAACGTCGTTTACATATGATGCTTCGGTTTGGACTGTTCCATCGGCATAATAACTTTTTACAATTCCGTTTTGAGCGGGCAAAGATTGCACCCAAAGAAGAAGAATAAATGTCGATAAGTAAATTTTTCCCATAAGTTCTATACTTAAAATTATCTGTAAGCAAAATAATATTTTTAAATGATGAACTACAGTAAGTAATTGAAAAGAAGTGAGATTCACTTTCTCGAATTATATAATAATAAAACCATTTTATTAAAAGTGGAATATGATAGAGTTTTCAAATTGACACTATTAGTGAGCTTATTACCCTTAAAAGCTTTATCTAAAAATGCACAGATTAATTTATAGGTTTGCTCGAACCATGGATGGAACAACCAGAATGTATGCGGAGTATCCGGTATTGTGTGAACTTCATAATATATATTGTAAATCTTCAGTTTTTCAATAAATGTCTCTCTCCCAGCATGGAATCTTTCAATTGAACTGTTAATGAAAATAATTGGCGGTGTTTTATTACCAACATAGTTTAACGGGGATGCTTCATTCCAAAGTGCGGGTCTCTCTTTGAATGAATAACTAAGCCAGAGTTTTCCAACAGAAGGTTTTTCGGGATCATTATCTTTACCGCTTTCAGCCGGATCAGTAAAATCAAGTATACCGTCAATATTGATTATTGCTTGTACATTACTCGAATGATTGAGATTACCATAGGTTCCTTCAAATTTTTTCAAACCATTTGTAGCACCAAGAAACGCTGCTAAATGACCTCCGGAAGAAGATCCATAAACAGCGATCTTACTCGAATCAATATTAAATTTATTTGCGTTCGAGCGCATCCATCTAACCGCAGATTTCAAGTCATAAATTGCAGCCGGATATTTTGCCTCCGGTGAAAGACGGTATTCAACAGTCGCAGCTATATAACCGTGAAGTGCCAGCTGCTGAGCCATCGGAGCTTCCATTGAACGGTCACCTGATCTCCAACCTCCGCCATGAATTAATATTACGCCCGGGAATTTTTTATTATCTTTTTGTTTAGGTGAATAGATATCAAGATGAAGTTTTCTGTCTCCTAAAGAACAGTAGACAACATTTTTTTTCTCAATTACTCCGTTCTGTAATTCTTGTTTAACAAGTCTAGCGAATGGGAAATCCTTTGCGATTTTTTGAGCGGTACCAATAAGTGTGAATGAAGTATCAGTTGGTACTTCCTTTTTAATCTTTATTTCTTGAGCGGTTAAAAGCGGTGAAGTGACTAAAATTAATAAAAGAATTTTTAGTTTCATTTTGGGCGCGTTAATGCAGAAAAGATAAATTTAAAAAGCCCGACTTCTGAAAGTCGGGCCTTTTGATAATTGGAATTAATTTATTTCATCAATACCATCTTTTTAGCGATACTTACATTTGGACCACTCAATTTATAAACATAAACACCGGAAGAGAGTTTGCTTGCATCGAAATCGGTTTTGTAAGTGCCCGCAGTTAATTCTCCATTCATTAAACTTGCAATTTCTTGACCAAGCAAGTTGTACACTTTCAATGAATAAAAACCGGATTTAAGAATTGAGAATTCAATCATTGTTGTCGGGTTGAACGGATTAGGATAGTTTTGAGAAAGTGAATATGTAGTGGGCAATGCATCGGTTTTTTCTACTCCTAATCCAATACCATTTTCCCAATCTATTTTTTGAGTTGGAAACCAGTTTAGATCGCCAACAGGATAGCCGCCTATTCCACCTCGATAAGCCGGGTATGCAATTTCATATGTACAGTTTAATGTATCACGATAATATTGAATTGTTCTACGATCCATATCATTAACTAAATAATTATACCCCGGTACATTCTTTGTGTAATTACCGCCGGTTGGACTAATATAATAGTTCATCAAATTTATCATTAGCTTAGGAGTTTTTACTAAACTGAAGTTGGTCATTTTTGTAAAAGCTGTTGCTGCCCCGCTGCCTAAACGAGATAAAATATGGTTTGTAAGTTGTGCACCTTCAAAATGACGTGGATGAGCAGCGAAAAAAGCCAAACCTGCATTTGAAGTACTGTAGTAATTTTTCTCGACTTTCCAAACAGTAGTATCGTTAGGGGCCGTAAATATCCAAGGCATTGTATTTTGTCCATTAGGATATTTTTCACCTGTATTATTAAACTCAACGTTGCGGGTTACATCGAGTGAATCCGCACCTAAGGCAAATGCATCTACAAATAAATTATTTGTTATCTGTACTTTTTTCCCAACATTTCCTAATGAGAGTAATCCATGGAATCCCATACCATTTAAAAATGTGTTATGATCTATAAGAGCATAGCCTAAGATTCCTGTCACTGTATTACCAGTAGCAAGATTAAGATGACGGACTACCCGGTCTTGGTAATTTGTAAAAGTGTTATTAACTAAAATCAATGAATCGCATGCTTGTTCGCGTAGATCAAATCCCTTTCCAGCTCCAAAGTTTGATGTTGTTAAAGAACCCATGTTTGCGAAAATACAATTGGTTACTTTTATTAATTTTGTACTGCTTCCGGTTCTAACGTGGTTACCATTAGTGTTTGTAAGTATGCAGTCATCTAAAATAATTCTGCTGCCAACTCCTGTAGTATTAATTAATCCACCTTGCATATTGTTTATTTCTGTCGGTGTTGGTTCAAAGATTCCGGCAATAGCAATATTTGTAAATTCAATACTAGCGCCGTTCAATACAACAAAATTTCCTGGAGGTCTTTGTGGATTTGCACCGGTGCCTGTTGGATATAAATAAATAATTGGTTTGGGTCCAGCCGGTGCTCTTAATCGTAGTTTCACACTGGTCCCGTTAAGTGTAAGAATTTCAGTTGAAAGATAAACCCCTCCGTTTGTTAATTCGTAAATTCTTGTGGGAAGAATACCATGGTTTGCTGTTGTGTCTGCTCTAATTTGAGCAATTATGTATGAACTCGGAGTACCATCAAATGGTCTAAGTTGTAATACTTGACCGAAAGCCAACGATGACACAAACAACATGAGGATAAAAATAAATGATAGTTTCTTTTTGTTCATTACTGCCTCCTGATTAATGAAAGTTAATTAATATTTCTCGCTTATGAGATAATACCTTTAAAGAAAAATTTTATCCATTAGTTTCATAAAGTTATTTTGACTCCAAAGTCAGCAGTTAGTCCGTACAATTCACTTGTATTTAATATTTTGTAACCATTGACACGATTGTTTATATACCTATCTTCTTTAATATTAGATAGATTACTTAAATTAAGAATTAGAGATAAGTTATCAGAAAGAACTTGTTTGAGAGCTAAATCATACCTTGTATAACCGCTTACAACCGCATCTCCACGTCCTGTAGGCGAATACGAACTGTTGTATTCAGCCTGAGTGTACATAGAGATTCTTCCGGAAAAACCACCGATATCATACCCAAGTGAAATGTTTCCATAAAACTTCGGCTGATTTTCCAGTTGTTGTTTTAATTGAACTGGTCTCTGCACATAAGTAGGTGTTTTGGGAAATGGAGGAGGTAGAACCTGTACAAATACTGTATCAGTTACAGCCCCTATAAGCCATGTTTCGGATTTTACCAGGGATGCATTATAACTCAACACAATATTTTTTAGAAGCCCTGGCAAAAAAGAAAAATTAATCTGATGTTCAATTTCAAATCCCCAAACCTTAGTAGGGTTCGGTGAATTATAAGGCGCCGTTAATTGATAAGTTTGAGTTAATGGAAAAATAGTTTTCCAATTTAAGCCAAGACTTTCAATCATAGTATTACCAGAAGTGTTAAACTGAGTCAGCATGTGATACATATTGTCAATCTCTTTATAAAATGCCGATATAGAGAATAAACCGATATCATTACCATAAAAAGAAGTATTAATTTCAAAATTCCACGCTTCAGCTGTTTTCAATAATGGATTACCCAAAATAAGTTGTCTGTCAGATCCTACTAATGATGGCCGCCAAGCAAAAAATGAATTCAATCTCATTGTGAAATCCGGTCTTGCTAATGATTTATAAGCTGCGAGGCGTATGTTTAAAAAATCAGTTGCTTTTATGTTAACGTGAAAATTTGGAAGTACAATTGTTTGAGTGTAGGATGATGTAGTGTCTCTTGTATCATCGAGTGGAACCGGGAATCCGGTAAAGTCAACTTTTGAGTATTTGTTTTTATAATTATTGTTTTCTGACTCTATTCTTACTCCAGCAATGAAAATTACTGATTGACCAATGTTTAGAGTATTCATTAAGTAAGTGGATGTTACAGATTCAGTTATATCATAAGAATTGGCGTTTACCGAAGGATCATTATAATATTCTTTTCCATTACCATTTTTGTCAACACCATTTTTATTAATTTCATACCACTGACGCAATTTATCCTTATCAATTAAGGGGTACAGATTATAGAGATCATACATATTTCTCGATTGAGGCGTAGAATCTAAAAATTCACTCAAGGATAATGTATTGATTAAGGGATTAGCTTGATATCTCTTGAAGAAATCTTCAAAATAAGTATTATTTAGATCCTTGGCTCTAATGGTACCATCATCTAATTGTTCATAAGGTCTCCAATAACCCAAATAATAAGGTGCGTATCGTTCAGAATTGGCATTTGTTCTGGTTTTAGCTTTGTAATTTAAACCGCCTTTTAATTCGCCCGTTAACCAAGTATCAAAAGAATAATTAGAAGCTAGATTTAGAAATGCAGATTTATCTTTATCCAGATTATTCTGTGTACGGTAATAAGCATTGTATAAGGTAGAGCTGGCAAAATTGTTCCAAGCGAATGGAATAATAACCTCCGGATTGGTTTTTACTCGCGGGTAGTTAGCCTTCATTCCCGAAGTATTTGTTGATGCTTCAAGAAAATCGAGTTCATAATCATACGGGAATTTTGCAACTGATTGCGCAAAAGATAATCCCCAATTTACTTTTAAATCGAACAGATTATTATCCCCGGTTAACGCGGTATTAAAAGTGCTCATTTCTTGTTCTCTATCCCTGTAAGAATATGTGACTGATCCGCCTGTACCGCCACCTGTAGGATAATCTCTGGAATGCAGCATAAAATCTCTTTTTGTACTATTGAAAACAGTATTCAATTTAATAGTCCCATTATCGGGAGTGTCATAATCAAACAAAAAACTGAATCCTTTTCTTGTTCTTAATTCGTCTGTAAATTCAAGAGTAAAATTGTTAATTACGTAATCTGTTTGATTAACTATAGTTTGGTCATAATCAAGGTCTATTTTTTCACTACTTCGAATTTTTTGCTCAAGATTACCATTAACTTGAACACCAAGTAAATTATCAAAAAATCTTTCACCATACTTAACTGAAAAATCATATTGTTTAAATGAGTTCATTAAATCATTGTAATTACCTTTAGCAATCACGGTAAGTTCTCTTTCAGACGGAGCTTTTTTTGTAACAAGGTTTACACTTCCGGCAATCGCTTCAGCGTCTTTATCTGGCGTTAATGCTTTATATAGCTCAATTCCGGCTAAAGAACTTTGCGATATTGTAGATAAGTCTAATCCTCTACTTGTAGCATCTGTTGAGGCAATTTTTATTCCGTCAATAGTAAAACTTGTAAACTTATCACTCAGTCCGCGTAAAATAATTCTATTTGCCTCTCCGCCGGATCTTATAATCGAGACACCAGGTAATCTACCAATTGCTTCAGCAGCATTAACATCCGGTAATTCTTGAATCTTCTGTTCAGATACAACATTCATTATTGTATTAGAATTAATTTGTTGATTGATAGCTGCGGCCTGGCCAAGTGCTTGTGCGGATATAACAAGTTCTTTTCCCATTATAACATCAGTCTGCAATTGGATCGATAATTTAATGACGCTTTCTTTACCAATAGTAATCAGGATTTGCTTACTCTTATAACCAACGTAAGAGATTCTCAAATTGTAATTACCTGCGGGGATTTTTACAATTCTGTATTCCCCTTCTATGTTGGTAGCACTTCCAAGTGCCGTACCAACAATCGAAACACTGGCACCTATTAATGCTTCTTGAGTTAAAGAATCAACTACAACTCCATGTAGTGTACTTTGTCCAAAAAGATTTGTTGATATTATAAATGAGAAGAGAATTAATATTAGACTGGTAAATTTTGGTTTCATAGATTTAATTCCTTGTAGTTCTTTTCTAAAGATTCATTTGATTGTAGCCTTAATTTATGTGCTCACCGAAATGAGTAATAATTCGATACTAAAACAAATAAAAATTTTTCTATGTAAAGACTGAAAAAAATTTAGGAACCACTATTAAGTGCAAAAAATCGAGATGAATAGCTTTTAAATTTTTGCAACTAATAACCAAATAATAAAATTAATTTGAATAATCGCTCTGAATTAATCGTTTACTTTATCGCTTACGTAATTTCATAAGTTTTTTAATCATTGTCAAGAATTAAAATAAATATACCGCCTAAAAAAAATTATTCTCGTTAATGTTTTATAAAATACCAATAAGTTCAAAAATTCTAATTGTGTTCAAGACCTGATCCACATCTACTCTTCTCCCTCTTTCTTAGAACAACTTAGATACAAAAATTACAAATTTGCCAAGTATCACCGATATAATACGTCTATCCAATAATACATCTCACTTAATTTCATTAAAATCAAAATTTCTGGAGATATTAATGCCTCTACAGTATTTCAGTCATAGAAACTGCATCCATATCATCGAATGCCTGATTTTCTCCACCCATTGCCCAGACAAAAGTATAATTACTTGTCCCGGCTGCACTGTGGACCGACCATGCAGGAGAGACAATTGCCTGCCGATTTCTCATGATTACACTCCTTGTTGCATGCGGCTCGCCCATCAAATGCACAACAATATTATCATCTTTGAGATTAAAATAAAGATATATCTCAGAGCGGCGAGGATGAGTATGCGGAGGCATTGTATTCCAGACATTTCCTTCAGCAAGTTCTGTAAATCCCATTACCAGCTGGCAACTCTGAACACCATCTTTATGAATATATCTGGATAGTTTCCGAACATTGGCTTGAGCTTGTGTGCCGAGCTGACGCGAATCGGCATTCTCTTTCGTCATTTGTACAGTTGGATATTCTTTATGCGCGGGATAACTAACAATATAAAATAATGCTGGTTGAGAAGAATTCTTACTGGAGAAAAAAACTTCCTTAGATCCTCTGCCAATGTAGAGCAACTCCTTGTTTTCTAAAGTAAATTCTTTTCCGTCAACCGAAACAGAACCAGCATTCCCAATATTAATTATCCCTACTTCGCGGCGTTCGCAGAAGAAATCAGCTGCCATTTCTTTCTTGCTGCTTTCTAATTTCAATGGTTTATCAGTTGGAACTGCCGAACCAATTATTGCGCGGTCAGTATCAAGATAAGTTAAAGAAATTTTATTATGCTCGAATAGATTTTCAAAAACAAAAGCCGGGCGGAGCTCATCCGTTGTTAAGCGAGCAAAGCCCGTTTGATTTGGTAAATATCGCGTTTCCATATTTATTTTCCTCTAGTTAATTTATCTAGCCATCCAGCCGCCGTCAACAACCAAAACATGGCCATTAACATAATCTGAAGCTTTTGATGCAAGATATATTGCCGCACCTTGCAAATCATTTGGAGTTCCCCAGCGTTCGGCTGGGATTCTATCCAGAATAGCTTTTGAACGGATAGGATCTTCGCGGAGCGCTTTTGTATTATTAGTAGCAAAATACCCGGGGGCAATTGCATTTATATTAAGCCCAAATTTTGCCCATTCATTTGCAAGTGCTTTTGTTACCTGAGCAACCGCACCTTTACTCGCTGAATATGATGGAACAGTAATGCCGCCTTGAAAACTGAGAAGCGATGCAACACTAATTATCTTTCCGTATTTCCGTTTCATCATATCTTTTGCTACTGCCTGGCTAAGAAAAAACACAACACGCGAATTAAGATTCATAACTTCGTCCCAATCTTTTTCAGAGAAGTCGATTGCAGGAGTTCTTCTTATTATGCCTGCATTATTAATAAGAATATCAACCTTTCCGAAAACATCTAATGCTTTATCTACAGTTTTTTGAACAGCGCCATCTTCCATTAGGTTGATAACGAGCTGTTCTGCTTTTCTGCCAAGGTCATTAACCTCTTTTAAAGTTTCTTCAGAAGAGACATGATCGACCAATAATATATCAGCGCCAGCGGAAGCTAAACCCAAGGTCATGCCCTGACCAAGTCCTGTACTCGCGCCGGTAACGATTGCAGTTTTTCCAGTAAGATCAAACAGATTAGTCATTTTATTTTTTCCTTTTTCTTAGAAATACTATTTAATAATGCATTACAATACTCGATATTTTTTTCGGGATTCCATTTTCCGGCAAACGTCCATTCAGCAGTGATTTCTTTTGGTGATGGTGAGCCCGGCGCTTTGTTTAGATTATTAGCAAACCAATTGTAATCTCCGCCATCGCGATGACAATTAAAATAGAAATATCTCTCTCCCCATTTGTAAGAAGAAGCAGGTTGAGCAAGATAAATCGGTTTGTCTGCCATGTTAGAAGAAAATTTACAATCAAGAAGATAAAATTGTCCGTCACGGTGATTTCTTCCAAGTGGAAAATCCTTTACTCCATCAAATGTAGAATTTCTAATTACAAATTTCTGATCGGGATTATTGCTGCCGTCATGCCAAATGCTCGCGGTTAGGTTATGTCCGTAGAATTTCGAATCTGTTATGTAACACCATCCGCGCGGACAAACATAATCCACCCAGCCTTCGAAGTAACAATTCGCGTGATAATACATTCCGTCTACTGTATTCCAAAGACTGAGCGTATCACCCCCATCGGCTTTAACATTACAATTAAGAATTACGACCTTTGTTCCGCCACCGCGAATAGCGAATTGGTGATCATTCGGTTTTTCTTCCATCGAATGCGTTGAACCGTAATTATTATACACAGTAAGATTTATTATAGAAAGATTGGTTACTCCGTTCGCAATGTTGATTACAGCAGATCCCCAATCATTACCCGGATGTTCTGCAATCCAATTTCTGCGAAGTTCCGCATAAATTATTATTGTACTGTCTCTATCTTCACCAATGAGTGTAATAAAATTCTTCTCGATAAAGATTTTTTCATTGTAGACGCCATCCTTAATATAAATAACAAACGGTTTTTCAGATTTCAACGGGGCAGCGTTTACTGCTTCTTGAATTGTTGTGTAATTTCCGCTACCGTTTTTAGCAACTATAAGATCTACGCCGACTTCCGTAAAGCATGATGATTGCGTTAAAAATAATAGAAATATTATTAGAAATATTTTAACAAAACTTTTCATCTTCAATTTTCATTTTTAACAATAATTGCTTTAGAGAGAAGCCACTTAAATAAATTTTCCGCCGCTTTATAGTTCTGGAAATCTTCTGGAAGTTTGCGGTGATCAATATATTCGTTATATAACCACGGATCACCGACCGCAAAAACAAATCCCTTTCCAAAATTTGAAGTCGTCATGATTATTTCATCACCTCTGACTAAAACAGGTTGAGCGGGCTCTTTTAAAGAGAAAGTACTGATTTCTTTCAGATATATTTTTTTAATTCCTTCGAAGAGTGGATGGTTTGGGAATAGATCAAACTTTCCCATATCATAATTTTTACCGTCAACTTTATTCAAGCTAACTTCATTGAAATGAATTCCGAATTTTTCAGAAAGATTATTGAAATGTTCAAATTCCGAATTGCCTTTATCATTGCCCATTAACAGAAGTACACCTCCATCTTTTACCCAACTAACAATTTCATCAATTGAATTATTAAGTAAATAATTTGGATTGGATGTTTCAAGAGGAGTATCGGGATCAACAATAATGTAAATACTTGCATTTTTTAATTCATCTTTAACCGGGGCGTTATGAATTTCATACAGAGTAGCTCCAAAATTTTCTATTATGTTGCCCAGCTTCGAAAAACCGGAGTTTTCTTTATCTTCCCAAGTATAATGGAATTGATATTCATTCCCGGCAGCATCTTTTTTCAATTCATGATTAAAGAAATAATCGAGTGATACAACTTTACCTTTTGCTATTTCAGAATGATCATAATTTGATTTTAGCATTTTCACTATCGGTAATTTCAATTCTTTGATTCCGTCAACAACCATCTGTGCTATTACGATCGCACCAATACGAGTGAAATGCGTGTTGTCAAATTTTCCATCCGGTAATGCCTTGTAAGTTTTTGGTGGAACGCTAAGGAGAAATAAATTTTTTGTTCCTTCGGCGCCAAGTTTTGAAAACAGCTCCAAACTTTTTGCATGAAGATCAATTAACGGAACATTTAATAATGCGGCAACCTCACGAACAACCCCGGGATAATCTCCGTGCTGATCAACAAATTTTCCAGCATCATCAAACTTTCTTCTGTTAACCGGAGTAATTAGAACTGGGAAAGCGCCTTTGGCTCGTGCATCGTTTACATAACGGATCAGATTCTGTTTATATGCCGTATGCGGTTCGGCATACCGTGTTGTATCGGTAATTTTTGAATCATTATGTCCAAACTGAATGAAAACATAATCGCCCGGTTTTAGCTTATCATAAACCGCTTTCCATAATCCTTGATCAATAAAACTTTTTGTACTCCGTCCGTTCATTGCATGATTATCTATTGCAACATCATCATTAAAGAAGTTAGGAAATAATTGTCCCCATCCTCTTTCCGGATTATCATCAAGCGGTTTATCCGCCATGGTTGAATCGCCGATTAGATAAATAGTTGGTTTGTTCTCGATTAAAAAATTATAAAACAAAAAAACCGTGACTACTAAAGCACTTACAATAAATATTTTTTTCAAAAAAATTATCTTTTTCATTAAACCACTCCTCAAATTAAAAAGCTTTTCCTTTTTCCAATTCTACTGCCGCATTTATAAATGGTCCGAGTCCTTTAAGATCGTTCGTTCGCGTCGGCTCGCTGATATAATATTCAAAACTACCGCCGCGGTACGGCTTGCCGCCCAATCCCGCACCTTTGCATGTTTTATGAAGATTTATAAAGCCGTCTTTATCAATTGTTACAAGATTTTTAATTACTCCATCAAAAGATTTTTTAGCTTGAGCTAAAAACTTTTTAGGCAGATAGCCGTTATTGGCGCCTTTGGTGAATGCGTATGTAAACATACATGAAGCAGAAGCTTCAAGATAATTTCCTTTCCTTTCCGGCAGATCGGTAACCTGATACCACAAATTAGTTTTTGGGTCCCGGTATTTTAGCAAAGAAGTGCAAAGTCGTTGTAAGATTTTAATTAGTTCAGTTCTTCCTTTATGTATTTCAGGAAGAAAATCGAGAACATCAACAAGAGCCATGACATACCATCCCATCGCACGCGACCAGAAATGAGGTGATCTGCCTGTTACCGGGTTTGCCCATTTCTGCTCTTTGCTCTCATCCCATGCATGATAGAGAAGCCCGGTTCTTTTATCGCGAGTTTGTTTTTCGATCCAGACAAATTGATGTACTATGTCATCAAAATTTTGAGGCTCGTTAAACAATTTGGAATATTCGGCATAAAATGGTTCTCCCATATACAAACCGTCAAGCCACATTTGATAAGGATAAATTTTCTTATGCCAGAATCCGTTGCTTTTAGTTCTGGGTTGATTAGCCAACTGTTTGCGCAGAGAGTCAGCCGCAATTTTATATTTCTGCTGATTGGTCCTTGTATATAGATATAAAAGTTCTCGTCCTGTATTAATATTGTCAATATTAAAGTCCAGGTACTTATATGTTTTTATTTTACCGTCATCAGTTACGAACTGATCTATATTGGTTTTGATATAATTAAAATATTTTTCGTCTTTGGTGAGTTTTCCTAATTGGTGCAATCCTTCCAGCAATACGCCCTGATCGTAAGTCCACTTTCCGTTGAATGTACTCGTGTCATTAATAACATCAGCCGGGTGACGCAAGATAAATGAGTCGGCAATTCTAACCGACCATGGTTTGCCAGTATCAATTTTAATATCTTGAACTGTTTGTGAGTTAATAGAAAATGCGGGAAGACAGATCAGAAAAAATATTTTTTTAAGGAAAGAAAATCTTTTTTTATTCATTTCAGATAGTCTCCTAATAGTTCAAAGAGTATTTATAAACAATCCAGATTATTTTAACAAAACTAATTTCAGTGATCTGAACTGATTCTTAAATTTAACAGTGCAGAAATAGTTTCCGGAAGCAACTTTGCTTCCTGCTTGGCTCATTCCTTTCCAGTTAATTTCATGAATTCCTGCTTCATTAAAACCATTGAATAATTCTTTTACTAATCTTCCGTTGACATCATAAATTTTTATTTCAACTAATCCGGAAGCTGGAATTAAATATTGGATCGTCGTTTCGGGATTAAACGGATTTGGATAATTCTGCAATAGTGAAAATTTATTTGAAATAATAATACTGGATTCAACTTTTGTCGGTCCCGGAACAAATTCAAATGCACCGAGATCAGGAGCCAATCCTAAAAATGGAATTCCAACATCAACACCCGCGTCAATTAGTTTGCTGCCGGATTGAAGGTGCATAAGATCTATTTCCGGCAGACTCCCGTCAGATTTTCTTGGACCATACGCAGCGGCGGTATTTATACTTTTAAAATCAGCACCGGAAACAGAAAACCCAGCTGACCAAGTGTTGCATTGTTCAATCACCGTACTTAGAAGACGGACGCCTGATGAACCAAGTGAGATACTGTTTTTAATTGTTAAAATTTTCCCTTCGTTTAAAGTTTCATTTATTGAAAAATTATAAGAGCCGTTGTTTAATGCGGAACAATTATATAATGTCATTGAACCACGGTTATGATTCTGATCGAAACCTTTTACACGATTATCAAAAACGAGACAATTTTTTAGAATAAAATTGTGCGCTAAGTTTTGACCAGTGCTTCCTCCCATCTTAAATCCATTTCCATTTCCGGAACTCGCACTTCCATCTTTAAGGTAACCATTCTTGAAGCACCAGCAATTTTCTAAAACCGTTGTAACATCAATCGCTGTATCCAAATATCCATCCCATCCATCATCAGAGTTCTGCCAGGCTCGACAACCATAGAAATAATTATTGTCACCGACACCCAACTTTGGAGCGAAGCCATCTGCATTAGCTTGCGATGGATCAGCATTATTGTATGAATCACAGTTGATGATCCTGTTGTCATGCCCATTCTCGCTGATTTGTAATCCTGTGTCTTTGTTATCATGTATCGCGCAATTTTCAATAATGTTGAATCCGCCTGTAATATAAATTCCATTATCTCCGGCATTCTTAACTTCAAGCCCTTTAACGTGCCAATAATTTACTGCTATATTGAGTCCTCTTGAACTGTTACCGAAAGGTTGTGTAGAAAAATCAAGAATCGGTAATTCTCCAGGATATGCCCAAAGATTAAAATAACCTGATGCGGAACCGCTAAGCGTTGGTCTAACTGTAACGGATAATAGATAAGTTCCACCGCGTAAATAAATTGTCCCGCTGGAAGTAAGTGCGCTAATTCCTTTGTTTATTGTTTTAAATGGTGCTTCGATTGATCCGATGTTTAAATCGTTACCTGAAGCTGGATCTACATAAAATGTTGAGGATTGAGCCCACAAATTAACAGAGAAAAATAAGAATGAAACAATAAAGCATCTTCTTATTAACCAGGCCATAATTAATTCCATTTTATATTAAAAATATTTTCTCATCATGAGAAGTTCAATACTCAACATTTACCGGATTGCCCAGTTCCAGTATTGTATCGTTCAAATAATTAATGAACTCTTCTTTGAACTTTATCCCGTTTAGTTCCATCTCCGGAGCCGCAGCAAAATAGTAAGTGAGCTTCCCATCTGCCGGTTTTAAAATTGTAATAAAACTTGCCGGATCTTCTGTAATTTTTAATAGATCTGTTCGTTTGAAGAAAAGAGCAAGGCCGAGATTATCACCGGCTAAACTTTGCTTGCCGTACGAGGCTATATAACTCCATTCAAGATTATTTTCATCATTGATTAATGAACATCCTTCATGTTTTGCTAAACCGGTACAAATATTTTCAGCATTGCCGGTTAATGTAATTTCCTCTTTTGTCAATCTGCTTCCGGCTGAAATTGATATTAACGAATTGAGATCAAATTTTTTCTGTCCAACCTGCCAGCCGGAATATTGAGTGAGAATATTTGACTTGATAATTCCGTCGGTTAAAATTTTGCAAACAACTTTCTCCGTTTTAGATATTGTATTGACTTTTCCATCATACCACATTCCTATTGAACCGATTCCCAACGATTCACCTACTTTGAAAACGTCCATTCCCCAATCGCACATTACGGTATAAGATTCTTTGCTGTCGGAGACAAGATCATTGTTACCAACACGATCAAGAACTACATCGTCAATCTTTTTCGCAAAAATGTCGTTACGGTTTCTCGAATCAAGATAAAACCGGTAAGCTACTTTATCCGATTCCCATCCGGGTCCTTCAAATTTTATTAATGCGTCATGCGCAAAATGATTCTGCGGCATTTTTAATTCCGGCACATTCACAAATTTTCCACCGGTATAAAATCCGTCTTTCAATGTATAATCAACTTTAGCAGCAAGAATTGCCTGTGTTCTCTTTTTGAATTCTTTTTTAAGCACTGCCATTTTATCATATTGGACAGTGATCGTTTTTTTCTCATTCGCTTTAAAATCTAAAAGCAGAAGAATGTTATCGGGAATTTTGTCGCCATCGAGATCTTCGGTCTGAGTAGGAATTTGTGTATTGCCATCGAACGCTATAAATGCATTCTCGTTAAAATCGTTGTACTTAATTTTAATTTTGTCGAGCGGAATAGAGATGAGAACATTCTGCTGTTCACGATCAAGATTATTCTGAGCTTTTATATAGAAATTTGGAAGTGCCTTTCCTTCCCCATTTTGGTTCTCCGATGCAGAGATCGTTTGTATTTGAAATCCGAATACAATTAGCAAACACAGAATTAATCTAATCTTCATAAATCTCTTAAAATGGAAATTCAATTTCATTATCTCTTCTCCTTCTCTTAAAATAATTAAGCGCACTCTTTCCGTAGAACAATAGCTGAATAAGAAAATGAGTGCGCAACTCCTAATGGAGGCACCATGGAGTTTTTAAAAAAGATTTTGCAAAAAAATCAGTGCGACTTAAAATCATTGAGATAGAAAAATTTCTCATCTCGATTACTTAACCGATAACTTTAATCGTCAAAAAAATATTTAGTAACCCACATTTCTTCTATCTTTTTAGACGATTACTTTTTCATTGAAATTACTGGTTAACACCTTTTGCATAAGGTTTACTATTAATAAACAAATTTTTCAGCATGGGATTTTCAACATTTTCTAAAACAGATTTTTCAGCAGCTTGATTGAATTCGCAGTTCTCAATTACCAAATTTTTTATAGGCGAATTTTTCAAACCTATTAGGAACATCGCAAATTTACTTTTAGAACTCGTTATGTTTCGAATATCAATATTACGCCAGACAGGCAGAAATCCGCCATCCTCCCCTTCCTTCGGTTCGTATTTCATATCAAAATGAATTACCGCGTCTCCTACTTCACCAACTTTAATATTTCTAATAAAAATATTTTCAACAATACCGCCGCGGAAAGTATTTGCTTTAATCCGTATCGCCCGGTCTAGATTTGGGCTGTCCATTTCGCAGTTCTCAGCAAAAACATTTCTGCATCCACCGGATATTTCGCTGCCGATAGTTACTCCGCCGTGTCCATCTTTCATTTTGCAATTTTGTATAACAATATTCTCGCTTGAAACGTTAATTCTTCTTCCGTCATTATTTCTTCCGGATTTTATTGCAATGTTATCATCACCATTTTTAAAAAAACAATCTTTTATCAAAACATCTTTGCATGATTCAGGATCGCATCCATCCGTGTTTGGACCTGAACCAATTGTCGAAACTTCTTGAATTGTAATATTCTGCGAAAGGAGCGGGTGAATTACCCACATAGGAGAATTTAAAAAAGTAACTCCCTCGATAAGAATATTTTTACATTTACATAATTGGATAAAATTTGGACGTAGATAATGCCCTTTCCCGAAAATTCTCTGTTCAACGCGTACCTGTTCTAAGTTCATTTTTACAAGTAAAGGTCTGCCCAAACTATCGTTTTGAGATGGAGAATCTTTTGTCCATCCGAATTCTTTATTTCCCTTCCATCTCCACCAGTTTTCATTTGTAGCTTGTCCGTCAAGGATACCTTTTCCTGTTATTGCAATATTTTTCTGATCATAAGCATAAATGAGTGCTGAATAATTATAACACTCAATTCCTTCCCATCTAGTCTTGACTATAGGTAGGTAGTCATCCGGGTTCGTACTGAATTTTAATAACACACCGTCCTCAAAATGAAGATTCACATTACTCTTCAAATTGATCGGCCCATTCACAAAATAATTCCCTTTTTGAATAATGACCCTTCCGCCGCCGGAAGCAGAACACTTGTCAATTGATTCTTGAATTATTGCTCTGGCATCAGCCTCTGAGGTTAGCTGAATTCTATAATCTTTTTTTGGAAAGACCGGTTTTTTTATATTACTTAATATTTTAGGAAGTTGTTTCCAACCGGTGGAATTATTCTTTGGCAGATCATTACAATAAATGCTATTGATAAAAATTGAAGAAAGGAATATTACGAGAAAAATCCGAATAACTGTTGATCTGTTTTTACATAATGACTTGCTTTGCATTGTGCAGCTCCATAAAATTTTTACTGGTTTTGAAATCAGCCTTTGTTATATTTTATGCATGTTCCGCGCAATATCATGTTAGTATCTAAAACTATTTGCTTTGGTTCAAACTCTTCTTTGTTGTCAATGTTTTCCAATAGGAGTTCCATTGATCTAATTGCAAGCTGATCCGTTGGCTGATTGACGCAACTTAGCGGAGGAGATAAGAAACTTTGTACTTGTGAATTTCCAAAGCAGATTACATCTATATCATCCGGTATTCTCAATCCAACTTCTCTTGCAGCCATATAAACACCAAGTGCAACCGGATAAGTAACTGCAAATATCAGATCGGGAAGATTTTTCTGATGGTATAATTTCATGAATGAATCATAACCGCTCTTTTCTCCAAACCCGCCTTCAAGTATCCATTCAGGATTAACTTCAATTCCGCGATCAATCATTGCTTGTTTGAAACCGATGATTCTCTCTCTGGCAATATTAATATTTGGATGACCCGCAAAATGAGCAATCCTTTTGTAACCGAGATTTACTGCATGAGTAATTACGTTATAAGCACCAGCTCTATCATTTACAATAACAGTATTGCAATCAGTTAAGTCGGGAATACGATCCATAAATACAATCGGTACATCCCGGTTCATGGCGGTTTTGAATATTTCAAAATTCGTTGTGTTTTGAGCAATTGAAATTATGATACCGTCTACCCTCATTGAAAGAAGAGTTTGAAGATGTTTTCTTTCTCTTTCACAATCTTCTTGCGATACCGTAAGAATTATTTCATAATTATTTTCAAACGCATAATCATAAATATGTTCGATTATTGAACTGAAAAAGTGGTGGGCGATTTTCGGAACAACAACACCAATTGCATTCGATTTTCTCGCTGATAGATTTCTCGCCATAAAATTCGGGGAATATCCGAGTTCATTAGCAACTTTTTTAACAAGCTTTGTGGTTTCTCTTGAAATATCCGGATGACCGCGTAAAGCTTTGGAGACAGTTACTGAAGATACATTGAGCCGTTTTGCAATGTCTTCCAGAGTGATGTGTTTTGCTCGCATAATTATTTTCAATCCCAATCATTATAAAATATACTGCCCAAAAAATAATATCGTGTTCAAATCAGAGAGTGTCATCCCAGAAATTAAAATAATTTCTAGCGTTGTTGTAGCTTATATCTTTTACCATATTTCCAACAAGTTCAAGATCGTTAGGTATTAATCCTTTTTCAAGTTCATCACCTAATAAGTTGCACAGAATTCTTCGGAAATACTCATGCCGCGGGTAAGATAAAAAGCTTCTTGAGTCTGTCAACATTCCAACAAAACGACTCAACAGCCCGATATTGGAGAGAGCATCAATCTGTTTTTCCATCCCGCTTTTTTGATCCTGAAACCACCACGCGCTTCCAAATTGCAGTTTACCGGCAATAGTTCCGTCCTGAAAACTGCCTATCATGGATGCAATCAATTCATTATCAGCGGGATTGTTATTGTACAGAATTGTTTTTGTTAATTGATTCAGATCATCAAGCCGGTTCAAAAATTTTGCAAGCGGTCTGGCAATTTCAAAATCACCTATTGAATCAGCTCCAGTATCGGCACCCAACTGACGGTATTTTCTGGAATTTGTATTTCGCAACGCGCCAAGATGAAATTGCTGTACCCAACCTCTTTCGTAATCCATCACTCCAAACTCGAACATCATTGCCGATTTGAATTTGAGAATATCTGTAGGATTCAAATCTTTTTTCGATAATATTTTTGAGAATATTGAATTAATTTCTTGAACTGTATAATCTTCCGCGTAAGCAGTTTCCAATCCATGGTCGGATAAACGGCAACCGTTGGAATGAAAATAATTGTGCCGATTTTTGATCGCATCAAGAAATAATTTATAATCGGTTATCGAAATATTTGAAGCGCTTTCCAATTGAGCAAGCCATAAATGAAATTGGTCCAGATCTTCAATTGCCATTGCGCTATCGGGACGGAATGCGGGAATGACTTTAACACCGAACGGATTTTGTTTTATCTTTTGATGATATTCCAAAGAATCGACGGGATCATCGGTAGTACAAACGATTTCAACATTGAATTGTTTTATCAAACCCTGTGTTGAAAATTTCTCCTCAAGGAATAATTCATTGCAGCGGTTCCAAATCTCTTCTGCAGTATTGCCATTCAATAATTTATCCGTTACACCGAACGGCTTCTTTAATTCCATATGTGTCCAATGATACAATGGATTCTTAATTGTAAAGGGTACGGTTTCCGCCCACTTAAAAAATTTCTCTTTATCGCTTGCATCGCCGGTAATAAATTTTTCATCAACACCATTTGCACGCATAGCCCTCCATTTATAATGGTCACCGTCAAGCCAGGCTCTTGTAATATTTTCGAACTTTCTGTTCTCAGCAATCTCCTTGACCGGCAAATGGCAGTGATAATCAATTATCGGTTGTTTTTCCGCATAATCGAAAAAGAGCTTCTCGGCAGTTTTATTCAACAGGAGAAAATTCTTTTTAATAAATGCTTCTTTCATAGTCTATCCAAAATTATTCAGTTAATTAAAACAATCAGTTATTCATAATTAAATTGTTTCTTTAATCGGTTCCAATTTTGGCGCTAACAAATTAAAAATAAATAAAGCGATCAAATAAACAGAACCGGAGATGATGAACAACCATACATAACTGCCTGTCAGTTGAAGGATAAAACCGGCAAATGTGGCAATTAACATTCCACCCACAGCACCTGCCATACCGCCGAACCCAACAACCGACGCAACTGCTTTTTTCGGGAATAAATCGGAAACAGTTGTAAATAAATTTGCAGACCATCCTTGATGAGCCGCAGTAGCTATGCTCAGCAACGCAACGGCAATCCACACATTGGATGCCTGTGAAGCGAATACAATTGGTACGACGCAAAGCGCCATCACTAACATCGCCGCTTTTCTTCCTTTGTTTACGGAGAAACCATGTTTTATAAAAAATGAAGAGAGCCATCCGCCACCGATGCTTCCGACATCTGCCATGACATAAATAATAATCAACGGAAGACCAATTGCGTCGAGTGTAATACCGTAACTTTTAAATAAGAATTTCGGAATCCAATAAAGGTAAAACCACCAAATCGGATCGGTTAGAAACTTTGCAATTGCGAAAGCCCATGTCTGTTTGTATTTAATCAATTGTAACCACGGAATTTTGACACTGGTTTCAGCGGGATCGGAAAGAATATAATCTAATTCCAATTTTGATAATTTTTTATGCTCTTCAGGTTTCTCATAAAATATCCACCAAAGAACTAACCAGATAAATCCCAATGCACCTGTAGCAATAAATGCTTCCTGCCAGCCGTATGTAATTGTAATCCACGGGACAACCAAAGGTGCGATAATAGCGCCGATGTTTGAACCTGAATTAAAAATACCCGTAGCAAAAGCTCTCTCTTTTTTGGGAAACCATTCAGCTACAGTTTTAATAGCGGCGGGAAAATTTCCGGCTTCACTTAATCCTAATCCAAACCTGGCTGCTGCAAAACCGGTAACGCTACTTGCTGCCGCATGAAACATCGCAGCGATACTCCAACCAAAGATGGCAAGCGCATATCCAATTTTCGTCCCGAATCTATCAATCAATCTGCCCACAAAAACAAGTCCAATTGCATATGCTGCTTGAAACGCTGTAACTATGTAACCATAATCAACTTCATTCCAACCTATCTCTTTTTGAAGTACGGGAGCCAATATTCCTAATACCTGACGGTCGATATAATTAATTGTTGTCGCAAAAAAGATAAGCGCAACAATTGACCACCTGTAATGACCGACTTTTACTTGCTTCTCATTTTTATCAATAACTTCACTCATATGAGATCCTTTTTAAAATGGAAAATTTTTTTTTAGAATTAGATTCCTTTCAGTTAACTCGCTACTCAATTATTATGAAATTTTGTAATACTTAATGCAGAAGAAGAGATCGTTTTTATTTCATCGAATTTTTTACCGGAGATTAAATCGCTCTTTACCATCCAGCTTCCGCCGCACGCCAATACCTTTGAAAATTGTATATAGCTGAGAAGATTTTTTCCATCAATCCCTCCGGTTGGAATAAATTTAAGATTGCCGTATGGAGCAGAGATAGCTTTAAGGTAATTCAAACCCCCAAGCGCTTCTGCCGGAAAAAATTTTACAACCTCTAAATTAAATTCCAGAGCTCTTTCTATTTCGGAAGGAGTTGCGATACCCGGTACTATCGGTATTTTATTTTCAACACAATACTCGACAACTTTCGGGTTTAATCCGGGAGAGACAATATATCTCGCTCCAGAACCCATGGCGCTCTTTACTTGATCAATTGAGAGAACGGTGCCGGCGCCGATTAATATTTCCGGGAATGAATTCGCAATCAGTCTTATAGATTCCTTTGCTGCTTTAGTTCTAAATGTCACTTCAGCCACCGGAAGCCCCCCTTCCATTAATGCATTGGCTAACGGAACTGCATTATCCGAATCGTCGATCACAATTACCGGAACAATTCTGTAACTACCAATCTCTTCTAATATTTTGTCCATATCTGAATCTCAAATTTTTAAACGGAATAAGTTGATGAAGCTGTAGCACCGCCACGTCCGGTCCAGTTAGTATGAAAGAATTCTCCGCGCGGTTTATCTGTTCTTTCATAAGTATGTGCACCAAAGTAATCCCGTTGAGCCTGCAATAAATTAGCAGGCAATCTGCCATTTCTAAATCCGTCAAAATAATTTAATGCTGTTGATAATGCCGGAATCCATATTCCGTTTAATGCAGCGGCTGAAACAACTTTTCTCCAGCTATTTTGAGATGATTCAATTTTCTCTTTGAAGAAAGGATCAAGCAGAAGATTTGTTAGATCGGCATTTCCATCGAATGCATCTTTGATCTTGCCAAGAAAAATGGAACGGATGATACAACCACCTCTCCACATCAGAGCAATTCCACCATTATTTAATTTCCAGCCAAATTCTTGAGCAGCATATTTCATTAAAACATAGCCCTGAGCATAGGAAACAAGTTTCGAGGCATAGAGTGCCTGCATCAAATCATTAACAAATTGTTTTTTATCACCTTCAAACTTCGGCTTCGGACCAGATAAGATTTTTGAAGCTTCAACTCTATCATCTTTTTGTGATGATAAAGTTCTTCCATAGACTGCTTCACCAATTAATGTTAGCGGTGCGCCGTAATCTAACGATGCCAGTACAGTCCATTTGCCTGTTCCCTTTTGACCTGCGGTATCAAGGATTTTTTCAACCAAAGGATTACCGTCTTCATCTTTATATGCAAGAATATCTCGCGTAATTTCAATAAGATAACTGTTAAGTTCTCCTTCATTCCATTCTTTGAATACTTGATACATTTCATCGTAAGTCATTCCAAGCAAGTCTTTCATAATTTGATAAGCTTCGCAGATGAGCTGCATATCGCCATATTCAATACCATTATGAACCATTTTCACAAAATGACCTGCACCGTTTTCACCGACCCAATCGCAACATGGAGTACCATCTTCTACTTTTGCAGCAATTGATTGAAAAATCGGTTTTACAAACGGCCAAGCTTTTGGAGAACCACCGGGCATAATGGATGGACCTTTGAGTGCGCCTTCTTCGCCGCCAGAAACACCGGTTCCGATAAAAAGAAAACCTTTATCTTCCAAGTATTTGGTTCTTCTAATTGAATCGGGAAAGTGAGAATTACCGCCATCAATAATTATATCACCTTTATCAAGATGAGGAATTAATAATTCAATGAAATCATCAACCGGTTTTCCGGCTTTTACCATTAACATAATCTTTCTTGGTGAACTTAAGTTCGCGACTAAATCTTCTATTGAACTTGTACCAATAATTTTTTTTCCTTTACCGCGTCCGTTAACAAATGCATTTACTTTTTCAACTGTTCGATTGTAGACCGCGACTGTAAATCCATGACTTTCCATATTCAAAACAAGATTCTCGCCCATAACCGCGAGACCAACCAGACCAATATCTGCTTTACTCATTATCTACTACTCCTATTTTCTTTAATTATTAAATTTTTCTTTGAATGCCCACAATCCTAATGCCGGGTTAGAGATATAAAATATCTCTTCACCGTCCGGAAGAATATTAATTCCATCTTTTAAAATTGCGGGATTGTATTTTTTCAACATTTCATTCAGATCGGCATAATTAAAATTCACGCTTTCGATTTCCTCACGATTTAGATTCCCTGGACAATATGTAATTTTGAATCTGTTCTCGGAAGAACCGTGAATTAAATGAGCGGCAGCGCTCAAATTATTTTTTAGATCATCATTCTCTTCTACAAATTTTAGAACTTCAGGTGTAGTTACATATCCGTATTTGCGAATCAGCAAATCAATCGTTTTATCTTCACCAAATTCTTTTAGACCCGGAGCCAATACAATTAGCTCTCCGCCATCGGCAATTGCCATTCTTGTTCTATAAATACTTTTATTACCGAGCCACGTACTTTTGTATTCAGATGAATCCAGATAAACAACCACTTTTTTCAGAGGTTCATCAAGCAGTTCGAAATTAACTTTAAGTGAGAGTGCAGCCGCTTTTTCAAATGTTTCATTATTATTTCCGATGAAAAGACCGCGCACAACCAATTTTCCGGAATCGTCTTTTCCAACAACCGTCAACACATAAATAATTGGTAAATGATTGGCGAAATTCTCGGAAGCGTAGTTCAAGACTTTTCGAACGGGAGTATCTGCGCGTCCCATCATTCTTTCCATTCCATATACTGCACCGAGAAAATGACTTTTATTAATGCCTTCTTGACCGCCCGTTCCGACAAAAATATTTTTATTATAATTTGCCATTCCAACTACTTCATGAGGGACAACTTGACCAACCGATAAAATCAAATCGTGTTTTCCTTCCACAAGTAATTTATTAACCTGCGCGGGCCAACTGTAATTCAGTTTTTCTTCTGAGACTTTATTTATGAATTCGGCAGGAACTTCTCCGAGAGTAGATAAATCATTTTTCCAATCATGCACTCTGAATAAATTGTGAGGCACACCTTTATACATTTTCTCAATTTGTTTTTCTGTCATTGCTGTGTGAGTACCGAGTGCGGGAAGAATATCGGAAAGAGCTTCTTTATAATATTGATAAATATAAGTTGTCAAGATTCCGGCTTGAGAATGGTACCGTGTAAAATCAGGCGGTATTGCAAGTACTTTTTTCTTCTGTCCCAGTTTTGCTAATGTTGAAAAGATTGCTTCTCGCAGCACATTCTCATCCAGTACATCAGTTTCACTGCCTCTGTCAAATAATAACATTTAATATTTCCATTCTAAAATTTTATTGTGATTTAATTTTACCTTTGAATACGTGCTGACCCGCCTTCGGCGAATGCGCGAACATCTTCAACCGTTGCCATTGTTGTATCACCTGGAAATGTAGTTAGCAATGCTCCGTGCGCCCAGCCAAGTTTAACTGCAGTCTCAGGGCTTTCATTTTCAAGCAAACCGTATATGAATCCTGCTGCAAAACCGTCACCGCCGCCAACACGATCAAACACAGCAAGTTCACAAGTCGGAGCGGAATAAGTTTTTCCGTTGATCCATGCAACAGCGCTCCAGCTATGATGATTAGTCGAATGGACTTCACGGAGAGTTGTAGCTACAATTTTTACCTGCGGATATTTTGCAACAACTTTATCGATCATTCCGAAGAATGTACTGGGATCGAGTTTCGATTTAGCTGCAACTTCAGGCCCGGCTATTCCCAAACCTTTTTGCAAATCTTCTTCGTTACCTACCAATACATCTACATGTTTAACTATACGATCGATCACTTCGGCGGCTTTCTTTTCACCACCCCATATATTCCACAATTTTGCTCTGAAGTTTAGATCGAAACTTGTTACGGCACCGGCTTCTTTTGCAGCTTTCATTGCTTCAATTATCAATTCACCCGTAGTCTCAGAGAGCGAAGCAAAAATTCCACCGCTATGAAACCATTTTACGCCGTTTGCAAATATCTCTTTCCAATTAATATCTCCAGGTTTCAACAGAGCAGCGGCTTCATTAGCTCTATTATAGAACACAACCGGCGGGCGTAATCCCAAACCTTGATCACTATAAACTGTTGCCATGTTCGGACCGTTTACGCCGTTATGTTTAAAATTTTTGAAATAAGGTTTTACACCCATTGCTCTTACACGTTCAGAAATAAGATCGCCGATTGGATAATTTACAATTGCCGAGACAATTGCACTATTCATACGGAAACAATCTGCAAGATTTGCGGCTACATTAAATTCTCCGCCGCTAACATGAATTTTACATTCCATTGCTTTTCTGAATGGGATAATACCGGGATCTAGTCGATTTACTAAAGCGCCGAGTGAAACAAAATCGAGTGCACAATTTGATTTAATATTGAGACCATTATTCATTATTCATAATCCTTATCTTTAGAATACTAAATTTATTTTTGATTAATTCTTAAACACCTGAATAAGCGCTGAATCCGCCATCAACTGGAATTACAATTCCAGTAACAAATTTTGATACATCCGAAGCTAAATAAAGCAGAGTACCAATAAGTTCTTCGGGTTCACCAAATCTTCCCATTGGAGTACCGGCCAAAATTTTATGAGCACGTGCGGTTAGTTCACCAGTCTTTTCATCTGTCATCAAAAACCGATTTTGATTAGTAAGAAAGAATCCCGGTGCAATTGCATTTACTCTTACATTAACTTTTGCAAAATGAACGGCTAACCACTGAGTGAAATTATTTACAGAAGCTTTGGCAGCTGAATAAGCCGGGATTTTTGTAAGCGGCCTGAAAGAATTCATAGAAGAAATATTTATAACCGAACCGCCGCGCTGAAGCATATCTTCAGAAAAAACCATTGTAGGGAGAACCGTTCCGAGAAAATTCAAATCAAAGACACTTCTAAAGCCATCAAGGTCTAAACCGAAGAAGGATCTGGATAGGTCAGCAATATTATCGTTAGTAATAAATTCTTCTTTTGCGGTTGCAGTCGGTGCATTTCCTCCAGCCCCATTGATTAGGATGTCAATTTTTCCAAACTTATCGTTAATCTCTTTCTTAGCATCTTTCAAACTCTGTTTATCTAAAACATTACCAACAGCGCAAAGAACTTTTGCACCCGCTTCTTTTGCAATTCCAAGTGCGCATTGTTCACATCTACCTTTTTTATAATCCAGAATAACAACTGTTGCCCCGGCATTAACCATTGCCATAGAAAACACACTTCCAAAGACACCGCAGCCACCCGTAATTACACATACTTTCTCTTTTAAATCCGTAAAAGAATTTGATTCCATTAAAATTACTCCATTTATTTATTTTCAGAATGATCTTCCATCAGACAAAAAATATCCAATATTCAAATTTAAGATTCATCCAATCATAAAAAAGCGTATCGATTTTAGTTTTTGAATGAAGCTAATAATATCAATATCTGGCTCTCCGTATTAAAAATAATTTGTGAATTTGTTGCATTTGAATTATTTTCATCCTTAAAGTTATCGTTAAAGTAAAATTCATGAACGAACTTAAATAAAGAAAGTAATTTTGTCAATCAGTTTTTAGTATAAATATGAATTTAATCTTGAATTAGGTGGAAGATTGTTAATAACTGGAGAAACTGTGAAATTAGAAAAATATTCAATTGGAATCGGTGACAGGTTTGGCAAGGAATGCATACCCCAGCTAGAGGCGATTCAACTTGCTAACCAAAATGGAATTGACCTTGTTCCCGTATGGAATAAATCGTACCGAGAACATTCAATCATAGGAAGCAACCCTTCAAATACTCAGAAGATAATTCAATCGGCGGTCAAAGAATTTAAATGGAATAAATCATTTTACTTAGACGCCGATCATATTACTCTCAAGTCTGTCGATCATTTTCTCGATTATTCTAATTTCTTTACTCTTGATGTGGGAGAGTTTATTAATAAAAGAGCGAGTGATGAAGAGATCAATTCCTTTCTGAAAATAGTCTCTTCATTTAAAGGTAAAGTTAAAATTGACGGTTTGGAAAAAATGTATGATGTAGACGGTTCTCTTTTGTTAATGGTTGCAGAGAAATATCTTGCGGCGATCAAAGAGGCAGGAAAAATTTATAGACATATTCTTTCAAAGAAATCAGATGGAGATTTTGTCGTCGAAGTTTCATTCGATGAGGTCGATCAGGCGCAATCCCCGATTGATCTCTTCTTTATACTTGCAGCTGTAGCGCAGGAAAAAATACCAATTCAGACAATTGCGCCAAAATTTGTGGGAAAGTTTCTTAAAGGAATCGACTACATTGGAGATCTGACCGAATTTGAAAATGAATTCAAAGAGATAATTTTAATTATTGAACAGAGTAAAAAGATTTTTGATCTACCTCAAAATTTAAAATTAAGCGTTCATTCCGGCAGTGATAAATTTTCCATTTATCCAATAATAAAAAAGATCATTAAAAAACATAATACCGGAATTCATGTAAAGACCGCCGGAACGACCTGGCTGGAAGAATTGATCGGGCTTGCCTTATCCGGAGATAGAGGTTTATCGCTCGTAAAAGATATTTATACTGAAGGCTATCAAAGATACGACGAACTATTGCAGCCGTATCTGCATTCGGTTGAAATTCAAAAGTACAAACTGCCAACACCGGCTGAAGTAAATACCTGGGACCAGGAAAAACTAATTGCAGCATTAAGACACGAACCATTGAGTAAAACATTAAACGTAAATTTACGTCAGCTTCTTCATATCTCATTCAGAATTGCAGCGGAGAAAGGAATCATTTATTACGATGCAATGGATGAAGCAAGAACATCAATAAATAGATGTGTGACTGAAAATCTTTTTGAAAGACACATTAAACCGATTTTCTTATAAAAGTTATTTTGCTTTTTAGTAAAACTAAAAGCTCGAAATCAATCTACCGATCTCGAGCTTTTATATTATCAACTTCTTACTTGCAATATTATTTATCTTTCTACTCTTCCCGAGCCGCCGTTCTGAAGTAATTTTTCTACTTCTTCGACCGATACTAAATTAAAATCACCGGGAATAGAATGCTTTAGGCAGGAAGCCGCTACAGCAAACTCAAGAGCATCTTTCGTGTTATTTTTTGTTAGCAAACCAAAGATCAATCCGCTCGCGAATGAATCCCCTCCTCCAACACGATCTACTATTTCGATTTCATAACGTGAAGAACGGTAAGGAGTCTTGCAATCTTTATCATCTAGTAGAAGTGCGCTCCAGCCATTTTTAGAAGCAGAAAAACTTTCTCGTAAAGTTATCGCCACAGATTTGAAATTGTAGATCTCTTTTAGTTTACCCGCGACATTAAAATATCCTTCCTCGCTCAACTTCCCTGCTTCAATGCTTGTGTCATGAGCGGTAAGTCCTAAACTCTTTTCAGCATCTTCCTCATTGGCAATACAAACATCAACATATTCCATGAGCGGTTTCATTACGGATTGTGCTTCCTGCTTTGTCCACATCTTTGCTCTAAAGTTTAGATCACAACTTATTGTAACGCCGGCTTTCTTCGCCGCTGTGCAGGCAGCTATAAGGCAATCTTGCGAAGATTTCCCAAGCGCGGGAGTTATTCCAGTCCAATGAAACCAGTCAGCGTTTTCAAATACTTTTTTCCAGTCAACTTCTTCTTTTTTCATATGCGTAATAGATGAGTCGGCCCGATCATAAATCACTTTGGAGGCGCGCTGACTTGCGCCGCTTTCTAAGAAATAAATTCCTACTCTGTCACCGCCTCTTACAATAAAATCGTCTTTCACACCAAATCTTCTTAGATGGTTTACTGCCGCTTGCCCTATTTCGTGATTTGGAAGTTTTGTAACATAGTAAGAATCCAATCCGTAATTAGAAAGAGAAACTGCAACGTTTGCTTCTCCGCCGCCGTAATTAGCATCAAAATTTTGAGATTGAACAAAACGTGTAAAACCTGGTGTTGAAAGCCGAAGCATTATTTCTCCAAATGTTACAACTTTTTTCAAATTATTCTCCGTGAAGTTTCTTAGAAAACCAATATGCAATTATTTTTTTGAATGATTCATTCAAACATATTTAAAAATTAGAAATGATGAAAAGCAATTTTATTAACGAACAATGGCTAACTTTTGAATAGTTTGAGCTGATTCATTTCCTTTCTTTGAAATAATTTTATACAAATAAACACCGTTTGCTATTAGTTCTCCATCCGTATCTCTTCCATCCCAATATATTTTATTGAAATCATATTTTAATTCTGCAGAAGTTAAGTTAATCTCTTTTATCATTCTTCCGGCAATAGTAAATATTTTTATTTTCAATTCATCAGGTAATTGAGTCAGCTTAAATGTGAAAAACGTTTCGTCCTTAAATGGATTAGGATAATTATAAACATCAAGCAGCTGCAAATCTTTCTGGACTTCAAACTTTCTTGTTACACCGGCAGAATCGATCAACGCCCCGGTTGCATTTCTTCCTATGATTTTCATAAAATAAAATCCGCTTTCGAGGATAGGTTTATAGTCCACAGTAAATTTAGGGTTAGAAGTCGAAAACGAATAACTGAGATTCGAATTATTATTGAAATAAATCTGCTTATTATTGAGATATATTTGAACTGCCGTTGTGTCTCTAATAGGCACAAGCGATTGATCGCTTAGCTCAATTCTTATATTTGGATTTGCAGAAACAAAATCACCGTTGATAATATCGTTGCCATCAAAAGTTAATTTCAATGAAGCCGGCATTGTGTTTGGTTTTATATATATAGATACAGGATACAAATTGTTATCCTTATAAAGCTCAAGGATTTTGTTTTCCGGATCAATATTTATATTAAGTTGAACCGGGCCGTTAATATCTGACGTATTATATAGAACGTTGAAAAATTTATTTTGTTGTGATCCAAGAGAATCTACAATTGTTTGAAATATTTTTTCATGCGAGTTGTCTTTTTTAATTAATTCCACATTCACTTTGAAATTTTCTGCTTTCGATTCACCAACATTATAAACATAAAATGAGAGATTGATATTCTCGCCTTGGTCTAGAGAATCCTTGGCGACAGTAACGACCTGATAGTTCAAAGCTAATTCCGAAGATCCATTATAATTGACTCCAACTGTGTTTATTTCAGGCGATTCTTTTTTACTATTGGCAAACATTTTTACCATAAACTTGAGTTTGGGATAAATCGACGCATTAATTCCGCTCAGACTCTTTGTACTATCCTTCAAATCCATTACTTGCAACGTATCTGTTTTGCCGTCATTTTTTTCTCCAATTGGGTAAAGCAAAAGTTGACTCCCATTTGGGATTGATCTTGAAATTGTAAAATCTTTCCATCTCACCGAATTTGAAATAACAGGTAAAATAACTGTACCGGAATCAGCATGTACCATTTTGTTCAATTCGATAATTGCCTGTCCTTCATAAATCTTTTTATAGTCTTCCGCTACACTTCCCTTCGGCGCGCCTTTAATTCCAATCATACACCATGATTCACGATAACCAACATTATTTATATACTGGCTTCCAAGAGTTTCAATTGCTTTTCTGACCGGTGTACCGGTACTAAAACCAAGAACAGATTGTGCGCCATCATCGCATATAGTTAACGCAAGTACAGTACCAACTGTCAATGAATCGATGTATTGTTTTAATAATGTTCCTGACGTTGCGGAAGGATAAAGGAAATACCGGAACGAATGAGGAGTTAGACTAACTGTATCAATTAGTGCGGTGGCAATTCCCCAAAAAAATGAATTTGGTAAAGTCTCTTCCGAGTTGATCTTTAAGGAGGCAAATTTGCCTTCGTTCGAACCAGCAGAAATTAGTTTAAGATTTTTACTTTTATTTTCAAGCTTTAATACACCCATAGTCGAATCGTAAATTATAGATTTGAATATTACATCATCATTGAGAAATGAAGGTTGATAATACCATTTGTATGGTATATTGGTATTCAAGAAGGAATATGTATCCGACCAGTCGCCCAAGCTATTACCATTGATTCTAGATCTCCAATAATATCTCTTATCGGGTATCAGATTAACAAATGTAAAT
This sequence comes from Ignavibacteriales bacterium, assembly GCA_026390795.1. Taxonomy (NCBI): domain Bacteria; kingdom Pseudomonadati; phylum Ignavibacteriota; class Ignavibacteria; order Ignavibacteriales; species Ignavibacteriales bacterium. The sequence goes on along the minus strand of JAPLFG010000001.1, from coordinate 58,963 downwards.
TTAGTAACTAACGTATCCACAGATTTCTCAAGGGTGCGCGATGAAGCAAAACCTGGATCTTCCGAATAGGAAACTTGGATAATTGGATTTTTAATATCTAATGCAGTTGTAGGATTTAAAACGGTAATACCGTTTTGTTTTGTTAAATAAAACTTATCGCTCACTATAAACTTTATTGAACTGGAATAAACATTGAATTCCAATTCAGCATAATTATCTGTCTTAGTTATTTCATCAAATAGATTATCAGGATCTATTTGAACTTCCAGATTGTGTAAACCCGGTTTTTTTTTAACTGGTATTTTTAGTGTTAAAGAATCTTGGAATAATGGAGAATTAATATTTTTATTTATATCAAATACTATTACCGAGTTAAATGTATCAGTTATTCTAATTTTTAATGCTTCATCGGTCACCAAGCCATAATTATTTACTTTAATTTTTATAGAAATGGAATCTAATCCATCGGTAATATCTTTATTTAAAATCTCAATTGAGTTTTTATCTATAAAGAAATTTGGTTTGGGAGGAATTTTTATTTTAATAATTGGATCACCAAACAATAAATTGCAATATATAAAAACATTATTCACATCCGATATCCCTGTTTGTTCAATTAACTTTAACTTTGCGATATTATGAATTTGTCCTACTGACTGAGTCTGGTTTTTTAATAATTCCTCATAAAATAAAATTGGAAATTTTGTTGAGGTAGATAAATATCCGAAACTTGAATTTCCCAGATAATTAATTGCCTGTCCTGAATTGTCGATAGATATAAAGAGCTCACCAAAAGCATCTACATCAGGTTCAGCGAATTTTCCAGTTGAACAGCCAAAATCAGAAATCAGCGGGAATCTATCCTGATAACTGTTCTTGATATCTTCGACCTTTGTTATTCCATTATCCCATGTCTGCGTTCCGCTATGACCAACATATGAAACAATAATACCTCCATTTGCAATTTTGCTGCTTATAACATCACTGCTATATGGTCCAAGATTAGTTGGTGGAGAAAGTGTTTTATAAAAATGTGTCCCATTTCCGCCAACAGGTTTTACAGTTATAATATTATTTAGAACTGCATCATTTACTGCTTTAATTTGTGCTAACTCAGATGGATTTTGTGCATCTCCTCCGCTAAAAAGCAGATAGTCTTTATTCCATTCATCATAAGGTTTATTCAGATAACTTTTATGTTTATTAAGATAAAATAGCACTTGGTCATTATTACTTGCAGGTATTCTACCAACGCTCATTTGTGGAACCGCAAGATTCGAATTATCCCAGATGGTGTACCATACATCACTCACCGGATTGCCGAATGAAGGAACTAAATCTTTCTTTCTTATTGCAGGTGCTGGAGTATAAACATCTTTATAATCGTAATTTGCATCCCCAATTAACAATAGATATAAAGGTTTGATATCTGTCCAATTGTAGTTTGCGTTCATTAAAAATTCTTTGATTGACTCGGCGCTTTTAGTACCATAAGAGAATTCATCATAAATATCATCCATAAGAAATAAACCCGTTTTTATGTTATATGACGAACTAATAAATTTTTGATATTCCTGGGCAGATTGAATTAATGATCTATGCGTAATAACCACATATTGAGCACTGTTCTGTTTAGATGAGATATTTTTAAATAATTTATTTTCTATAAATTTTGGAATTTCATAGTTGCTTTTCCTTCCTAAGAAATATTTATCTCCCGCTTGGACCGTATCGATAAAAACAATTTCTCCTTTCGAAAGGTTGTAATTGTAATTCTCGAACATTTTAAAATTTGACTTTATTTTATATAGGACAATATTCGATTGAGTAAGCTTAACGTTACTGATTTTAATAGCACGTATATTTGTTTTTACTGGGTCCGGGATCGTAATCTGAATACTGTCATTTACCGCGATATTACTTTGGAAGTAGTCGATATCGATCCAATCGAGCAAGGATTGCTGAAATGATGCTTTGGTTGGAAGGCCAAATACTCGGAATATATTATTTCCTTCTTTCAGAACAGAAGAAGAATACTTGCTTTCAATATTTACAGTTGACCGGTAATCATAACTAAGAGTGTCTTGAAAAACTGTCGAGTTAATCGACACACCGTTTTTATGAGCTTTAATTTGAATATCAGATGCATTACTTATTAAGCGGGTATAACTTTTCACGATAGAATTTGGCAAAATATTTTTTGCGGAAAAATTAATCGATTGGCTCCCTGAACTTCCAAGCACCAACCAGGTCCAGACTTTATTTTCTTGCCAGTTCGGAAGTTGAACCCGCGGATCAACAGGATCATAAAACCACAATCTTTGATCACTCTCCAAATGTAGTTTTACTAATGAACTTTTAATTGTATCGAGTACTGCCGAAGTATTCAAGGAGCTTTTCGAAATCCTTAGTCCCTCTTCTTTGCCCCAATTTATCCACACGACTGCAGTATCAGAGTATCTGTTCATAAAATTTTTATAATCGTTTCCTTTGCTAACTATCATCCTATAATCTTTATCGCCATAATTCTTCTCCCCCCAGAATTCAATATAATCCCCTTTATCAAATGTAAGATCATCTTCCCCATTTACATAAATTGGGATTTGATTCCCTTTCAAGAAAAGTTTGAATGTTTTAGGATTTATGGCAGAAGGATTAACACCATAATTGGTAAAATCATCATAAGTGATTCTATATATTCCGTCCTTAGGAATAGCAAACTTTAAATATTCAGTTGAATAATCGATCCAGTCATTGGAGCTATTCTTCACAGGGGCAACTGCAGAAGGACGGGCTTCAGAGACCATATTATAATTAACTACCAACTTCGACAATATTTCGTTAGAACCTGATGGTGAAGTGGTGTTTACTTTTGACATTACTTTTTGGTCAAAATAAGTTTTTATCTCTAATGATTTTAAAACTCTGATTTCTCTATTCTTCCAACCGAATCTATGAGTATTAATTTTTAGAACAGCACAATAACGATTATTGACCCATGTATAGCCAAGTATCTCCAATTCTTCCGCGGGATAGTATTCTGTTAGAAAGAGCTTTTCTAAAAGTCGGGTGCTTTTATATATATAAGTTGAATCTGATGATTTTATAACTTCAGGATTTGATTCCGGTATAACATCGGCAATAATATCAATATCGGAGTTAATTATTTCTGCGTTCAATTTACTATTTGGAGGTATAGCTATGTAAACAACACTGGAGGGAAGTTTTGGATAACCTGGTTTTGAGGGATCGGTAGATTCGAAGTAATCTATAATCCTTTTAGCATCTGTTAATTTGATTTCATTCTTAGATTCAACAAAACTTATCGAAATATCTAAACCGGTAGGAGTATTTTTTACGGATTTAATCGTGTACTGTGCGACAGAAAAATTCAACGATAACGAGAGTATGGAAAAAATAAGAAAGAACCTTCTTAAAATACTCATAAACCGTTCTTTTATTTATCTGATATAATAGGAAATCTATTTTTAGTAAAATATGGTATTATCAAATCAAATGATAAAATTATTAATCCAAAATCAATTGGCGCGCGAAATCTGGAAGTACTAAAAAAAGCTAAATGAGGTATCATCCATAAAAACATGAAAAGGATTAATATTCCTTTTTCCCTTTTAATTTTATATTCCTTTTTCCAAAAGAATTTCAGGACTGAAAGAAATGAAAGAAAAAGTAAAGGGGTAAAGTAAATCATCATCACTATGGTTTTTACCGTGGATTCACTCCAGTGATCAGTTCGAACTCTCAATGGAGACCAAAATCCGATCATTTTCCAAAAGGAATTTTCTAATGTCTCAAGCGGATGTGATTTAATGAAATTCCAAGCCTGTTGTTTAAAGAATTCATCTTTTTGATATTCTGAATAGTTTTTGAGAAATGACCACTTCGTGTCAAAATAGGGAATAATTTTATCTTCGATCGTTGAACAATCGCCCAGATGGTTTTTTAAAAAATTATTTGTATAGAAATTATTTCCAAGCCACAAATTATAACCAACGCTGGAATTTGTAAAATCAAATTGATGGAATAATAAATAATTTCGATAACCCCAAGTTAGAATTCCGAATAATACTATTATCAAGGGTAAATGTATTTTGAATATTCTATACTCTTTCCAAGCATAAATAATATACACAACAACTAATGGGAATATTCCAATCGGACGTAAAAGAAAAAGCATAACAACAGCTAGACCGAAGGCAATATTTATTTTCAAACGTTTTTTAATTGTGCATAACAACAAATAAAAACATAAAAGAGTAATTAGTGTAATCATCCATGTATCGGTTATCCAGATTGAAGCAATTGAATAATATGGATTTAATAGAAACAATAGAGACGGGAAAGCTGCTCTAGAATAATTGTTTTGAAAATAAAAACTATTACTCAACAAAAAAATGAGCGGCGGAATAAATGAGTATAATAAAAGTTGAAGAATCATTAAAATTTTGGAATAATTGCTATCAATCAACATTGCAGAATATATAACAAGGGCATATCCAATTGGAAACCAGTTTTGATATATTCCTCTTTGTATTTGAAAAGGATTGATCATTATGCGATCAGGGTTTTTGTCGGTTCCCCACTTTATTTCGAAGGAATGATCTGTATTAAGATTATACGCTAATTGTTGAAAACGAGGGTCATAGATTCTCTTCTCATTTGGGAATGAATTGACTAAAACTATTGAACCAAGAAGTTGGACTATAACCGAGAGAATGAATAAAAGAGAAAAAACCTTTGTTAAAGTAAGGAATTTCATTTTTCAAATTTATTTATCAAAATATTTAGCAAAGTAATAAATATGAATCGGCATAATAGGTATTATATATCTTTCACCCCCTACGTAAAAAATGATTAATGATATAAAAACAAGAAAGCTGTAAATAATAATTCGTTTTTTAATAAAGATTAAGTCTCCAAATCCTTTATGATAAAAACCAGCGATACTAAGTGATATAATAGCATAAAAAATAAAATTTGTCATAAAGAATATGGAGCTAGTGAAAATTGGGGAAATAGTATTGCTGGTTTTCTTTAGCGACCATGTAATTGAACTATCTCCTCGCCAATAAGAATAGAATATTTTTTTAGGTAACCGCAAAATTGATTGTAATGGATTCTCTATAACATCATGAAAACTCGTTTGATATGCTTTTAATTCTTCTTGCGGTTCATTTGAATTCTCAACACTGTAATTAAAATCAAAATTTACACCGCCGTTAGAATTTTTATGATTCCCCATTAAAAAATTGAACCCACCATTTGTTGCGACAATAACCGGTGTTCCAAAAACCAGATAGTTTCTATAGATCCATGGAGATAAAAGGATAAATAATGTCAGAACAATTACAGAAGTCATTTTAACTGCATACCGCAGCTTGTTATTATTGAATAGAAGGATAAAAATTACAAAAGGCATAACTAATCCAAGAGGTCTGAGATATGTCATTGAGGCAGTCAATATTCCAATTAGAATAAAGTGAAATATTTTTAATTTCTTTTTCGAGATTAGATTAAGAATGATCCATAATAATGCCGCAAATGGAAAATCAGTTAGAATAACATTTACGCTAAAAAGGTGATTGGGATAAAGAACGAATAAAAGCAAAAATATAATTCTTTGTTTCTTAGATAAAGATTGCCTAAAAAATGAATCAACTGTATAAATATAAATTGAGCTCACAATGATATTGGAAAATCTGACTAACAAAATTGGATCTGAATTGATATGCTGGAACAATGAGATAAGAGCCGGTAACCCTATAGGCCAAAAAGCAGTAGGATGATTATACTCATTTAGATAGTAACCGGTAGTAAATAACCGATTCGCATGATCTAGATAAAATTTACTATCCGCTATCGGTTCAGTTTTTACATACAATGCAATAATAATTTGCAGTATAACACTGATCAGAATAAAAAACCATGCTAAGTATTCATCGGATATTTGATTTAGTGAATTAATTACTTCTTTCTTGAAAATAATTATAACCGTGATAAGTACGATTGTAATTGATATACTGAAATGCATATTAGTAAAAATGTTATTGTAATATATAACATCGAGTGGATCATTATTAAATGAAATATACTCAATGATTCTTTCTTTGATAAGAGTTATATAAGTAAGCAAGAACAAAACAAGGATCGATATAGCGAACAATCCATAAAAAGTTAATTTGTCTTCTCGCTTTTTGATCATAATTATTTCATATAATCTGTTAAGAATTATTTTTCTCACTCCTCTTTTTTATTAATTCACGGATTACTAACATGAAAAATTTTGGTATGCCAAGTAAATATCTTCGCCACAGTCTTTTCGGTTCATTGATCAGTCTGAAAACCCACTCCAATCCAAGTTTTTGAAATAATTTTGGACCTCGAATTTTTTGATTTGTAAAAAGAGCAAATAAATCTCCAACAGCCTGAATTATTCTGACATTAAGTTTGTCCTTATTCTCACTTATCCAATATTCTTGTTTTAAAGAACCTAAACCAACCCATAAAATATCAGGATTTACGTTATTTATTGATTGCAATAATTCTGAATTTTCTAGATCATTAAAACCATTTAATGAACCGACCAAGTTTATATTAGGATACTTTTTGTAGATGTTAGCTTTACCTCGTGCAAGAATTTCATCGGTTGAACCTAAAAAAAATATTTTCCAATTATTTTGTTCAACAATAGATAAAAAACTCCAAGCATAATCTGTCCAATTAAATTTAGTATTTTTTTTCCTCCCGAATAATCTAGATGCTAACCAAATACCAATCCCATCTGGGAAAACAATTTCGGCAGAATTTAAAATTTGAGAAATATTTATATTTTTCTTTGCCAGATTGATTAGTTGAATATTAGCATAAAGAATTACTAATCTGCTCCGATTCTCCAAAGCGCTCTTTATTCTATCACATATCAGATTGAAATCAGCATCATCTACTCTGATGCGATTCAAAACAAGTAATTTATCGATGGGTTTCATGAATTAAGCCAGAATATAGTTTTGTTATCTTATCCGAATATGATTCTGCATTTGTAAGATTATTGACCTTTGACGATAAATTTCGAGATAGTTTTTCAGATAAATCTGTATCGTTGAGTATTCGTTTAATAGATATAACCAAGTCATCAATGCATCCGGTTTTCACTAAAAGACCATCAATTCCATCCTCAATAAACTCTGCTGTCCCCCCAGTTCTTCCTCCAATAAAAGGCTTTTCAGTGAGACCAGCTTCGAGCATTACGTATGGAAAAGAATCGATAATTGAAGGAATCACAACAACATTGCAAATCGAATAATAATTCACAATGTCAGGCGTCGGATCGAGGTATATTATAGCTTTATTCCTTAGAACTGATTGCATCAATTCTTCAGATTCAAAACTGCCAATCATTATAAGCTTCAGGGATGGAAATTCATTTAATAAATTTTCAAAAGCGGATATCAGAACATCACACCCTTTCGTATAACTAATTCTACCAACAAATAATAAAACTCTGTCTGTTACTTTTATTCCTAATTCCTCTTTTAAGCGATCTTCTTCTTTGGCTTTATGATAATTAAACGGTTTTACAAAGTTATAGATTTGTGAAATCTTCCTACTATTTACTCTATACTTCTCGATTAATAAGTGCATTACTGCTTTACTAACTGCAATGATTCTATCAGATCTAAAACTTAGATATTTCCATCCGCTCACTAAACTGTGGACAGTCGTAATTGTTTTAATTCCTAAACGCTTACCTACCAGATATGAAACTAGTTCGGGATAACGGTGATGTGTATGAATAAGATCTATTTTGTTAGCTTTGCAATAATTTAGAAGATAAAAATAATTGACTAGAAATTTATATGGATTCCGGTTTCCTCTTTCGAAATTTAGAAAATCAACCTTCACATTTAGTCCGTCAAGTCTTTCAAGTGAATCTCCTTTATTGGTAATAAAGAATAAACGAAGGCTCTCTTTTTTACTTAATTCTTCCAATAAAAGAAAAACATATTTACTGACACCGCATGAGTAATTGAAGTCGGGAGAAATATGGAGCACATTCATTTTATACATAGTCAATTTCTATTGAATCATTAACTGATTATATAAATTTTCAAAAAATGTTTTAAATGCATGAAGATTATATTTGGATTGAGTTGCAAGTTTTCCATTTTCACCTAATTCTCTCCTAAACGTTTCATTTTTGATAACTAATTCAATGGCTTTTACTCCTCCTTCGATATCTCCTCTAGGATATACTATTCCGCAATTATTATCAATTAATATTTCTCTAGCTCCTCCAACATCTGTGGAGATAACCGGGACAGAATTAGCCATTGCCTCCCAATAAGTTAACGGTAAACCCTCCCAGTCCGAAGTAAACAGAATAGTATCCAAATATTTAAAATAATTTTTTGCGTTTTTAATAAATCCATAAAATTTACAATTATTATCTACATCTAAAGCTTTTGCATAAAGTTTTATGTCTTCTTCCAACGGACCGTCACCAAAATAAATGAAGAATACTGAGTTACCTTTTTGGACTAATTCTTTTAACATTAATAACGATAAATCTATTCTCTTTTGTACCTCAAGTCTGGCAATTATCCCGATCAGAAAAAATTTGGCTTTCATAGTTATTAGATCTTTAATGATTCCAGGATCGGGACTAACTTGTTTTTGGCAATCATAACCATTGTAGTAAACTTCAACCTTAGGAAATAATCTTGTTTCATCCTCCAATAATTGCATGCTTTTTCTTGATGGGACAACAACTATATCAACCGCTCTAAAAAGACAGATTAAGCGGTGCAATACTTTTAGGATCAATTTATCAAGCCTATTATGATAAACTGAATTGATAAATAAGCCATGATAATTAAATATAAATTTTTTCTTAAGAAAGATATTTATCAATCCTGCAAGTATGTAAGGCTTTATTAGGTGAGCATGAATTATATCAACATTTTCAGACCGAAGTATTTTATATATTTTGACTAAGGCATCAATAGATAATCTATTTCTTAACCCAGAAACAACAAATACTTTAATCCCCATTTTATTTAATTCTTGTTCAACAACCTCTCCCCCTTGGTAAATTACTATTTGCTCATATTTATTTTTATCAATATTATTTAGCAACATTAGAAGGTGACTGAACACTCCATCAGCTTTACCTGTTATTCGGTCGCAAATATGGCAGACTTTTATTTTTTCTTGTAAATCAGTCATGAGTTATATAGTTCCAAATACCGACTACTAATTGCATCCCAGTTTAATATATTATAGACAAATGTGGCTTGCTTTGAAATTGAATTTAAGTCATAATAATTAGCGAATAATTTTTTAAGCACTTTGTATAACGCTTCAGGAGAATCTTTATCATAAATAAATCCATTAATTCCATGTTGGATATAATCTTTGGCGCCCACATTGGAAGAAATTATTACAATCATGCCGGATGCCATGGCCTCAACCACCATGAAAGAAAATGAATCGAATTCGGTTGATTTGATGAAAATACTTGTTTCTTTCATAAGAATAAAAAGTTCGTTTGTAGACAGTTGTTCCAAAAAAGTAATTCCAAACAGCGGTTTAATTTTATTTTTTGCATTGTCCTCTCCTAGAACAATAAGTTCGAAAGGATAATAACTGCTAAGTTGATTCAACGTATCAATTACAAAGTTCAATCCCCGTGAGAAAACATTGTTGAATCCATTATAAAATAAAATTCTGAGTTTTTTTTCTACATCAATCGTCTTTCCTGCGAATGAGAATATTCCATCAACACCATTTGGAATAATAACCACTTTCTTTTTATCGAAAGAATAATGTTTAATGCTACTTTCTAGTAATAGTTCAGATACAAATACATGTCTATCAGCATATTTAAATGACAGTCTTTCGAAGAGAACATCCTTAAATCGTCCGTACTTTTTTAATTTTAGAATAGTATTATTTAGCTCTACTTTCACCACCGAATGGTGAGTTACTATAATTTTCCCTTTCAAAAATGATTTATAAATGAAAAGGGAGATAATAAATCTCTCATGAGTAACAATATGGATTATATCGGGTTGTTCTTTCATAAGAAATAAAAAAATTCTCAATATCCCAAGTTGAAATATATGCTGCTCGGTGTTCAATTCTTTTTTCCCTATCAATCTTTTCATGAAAGAACTTTGGCTTCCCTTAAAAAAATATCCAATAAAAAAACTATCCGCATTTTTTGCAGCAATTTCTCCGAATAAACGTTTGGCAAATTTCTCCGGGCCGTTTAGTTTTTCGGATTCGTTGTATCTACCGAGGAATACTATTTTCACTTAATACTCTTTTATAAAGTTTTTTGAAAGTGAATACCATAACACTACAGATAAAAATATATACTTGGATTCTATCGGGAATCATGAAAGTTTTATTTGATGATAGATTCATTATGGGAATTGTGACAGCTGTGAGTATAAACCAGTAAACCGAGATATTGTATTTTGTCGAGATATATTTTATTCCATTAACTCCCATTAATAAAACGGGCCAGAAACCAATTGTAAGCAAACGAGGTATATTAATTGCATAAAACAGCTGGAGTAGCGAGAAAATAATCAAAGGAAAATACATTAAAACTATTTTTTTATTTTTTTTTATACCAAGAACCGAAAATAACACCGGTATAAATCCATAAGCTGAGATTACAATAGCTATGATCTCGAAAAAAGAATATTGTATGTGGAATGATAAAACAAGTTTTACGAAATCGTAGTTGCTTGAGTTATAAGTAACATTTTGTAAACCGGGCGGTAGTGAAGCAATATAGGTTAAATCACCGTTTAATCCTGGGATTAGTAACCTGACTATAAGCAGAAGTGATAAAGACGGTAAAACCAGCAATATATTTTTTGAGAGCAACTTTAGATGGATGATTCTTTCTGAATTGAATGTGTAATAGAGAGGTGCAACAAATAATATCGTCTCTTTAACAAGAATACCAGCTGCTAAAAGTAATGCAAATGCGATTTCCTTTTTTCGCACTAATGAGACAAGTACCAATAGAACGAAAACATTCAACAGTGAATCCGTGAGCCAAAAATCGTAAACATTATATTTAATGATCCATCCCATACCTAAAAAAAAGATCAGTCCAGTCAGAGCATATTTTTTTTCATATTGTAGAATTCTCAGTAAATGATATACAAGTATGGATGAAACTAATAATGTCATCAAAGTTTGAATAAAAAAATTAATAGTTGTTCCGAAAGGTAATATATAAGCTATGAATGGGTTCAATATTCTCCAGCAAAAAGGTGCTAAATGGTATTGGAAGGGATGTTCAGCCATATACATGTATTTATGATGATCCCAGAAGAATTGAAATTCGTAGTGTCCCGGAAACATTATTTTTGAACATAAAACAGAAAAAAAAAGATAGAATGAAGAAATCAATAGAACAAGAATGTATTCATTGAGGGATAGGATGTTTTTAAAAACCTTGTTCAATTTTTTAGTATCCATTAATTCTTGGTTTATTTTTTGAACTCTTAATGAGAAATATCAATTGAAAAAGAAAAACGGAATATTCGGTAATAATGGTCGCAGTTACAGCTCCGTATATTCCAATAAGAGGAATCAGAATAAAGTTGCATGTTATCCCAATCAATACACCAGCTCCTGTAGTAATTAGCGGTATTTTTTCTTTTCGCGAAGAATTCGATATGACACCTGTTAAATTATTCATGAATGCTCCGGGCAAAGCAAAAGTTAGAATAAATAAAATCATTCCCGAAAAACTATAATTAACACCAAAAACTAATCTAATAATCAATTCTCCAAAAACTCCGGAAAAAAAAATGACAGCTAAACTAAACATAATTAACGAATAACATTCGAATTTAATATCCGAAAAATTTAGAAAGTTCTTCTTACTATAAAGAGCAGAATACTTTGTATAAGCGGGCATTAATACTGCAGTACCAAATATCTGGACCGAACGGAACAAAGAATACGCTACTGAATACGCGGCGACATTTTCATAACTCATTAACATTTGTATAATAAGAATATCCACCCGGTCATAAATTGTAACAAAAATAAGCCCGGCACCAATCTTTAGAGAAGATGGCAATATTTCACGCAGGCCTTCCAATTTGAAAACGAACTTATATTGTAAAGAAATTTTTGATAATAAAATTGTCCTTTGCTTATATAAAAGGTATATGTTACTTATTATCAAACAAGAAAGAAAAAAAACAACTCCACTATTCAGAAAAATCAATATCAAGACAAGTAAAAAATAAAATATTTTTGAAATTAAATTTACTGTGAGAGATTCCTTATAGCGTTCTTTACCGTAGAAAATTGAATTGTATATTTGATTCAGGCTTTGTAGATAATTAGCTGAACTGATTATCATAACCCAAACGGGATTCATATTTTGAATCAATGAAAGATAAATTAATTCGATACATATGATCATCGGCAATGAAAGATACTTTATGGTAAGAAGTGGATTCAACTTTGCGACGTAATCTCTACCGGAAGCAATTTCTCTTTGTAAATAGAATGGGATGCCAAAATCAAATAATATTTGAATGATATTGCTGAATGCAAAGATAGTGATAAGAGCGCCGTACTCGTTTTTTGATACTATGCGCGCAAGAATTATATAGAACACTAAATAAGTTACTCTTTCCAGAAACTGATTAAAAAAAACAAAATATCCGGACTTAACTTTGAACTCTGTCAACGCCATAAAGCAATTATAGTATTTTAATACATTAAGATATTGAAATATAAATGTAGATGTTACTTAGCTCAAGGACGAATTTCATTTTAATAAAACTAGAATTGTTGGAACCGGTTTAATACAAATAATTCGCTTTCACAGGTTCTGTATGCAAGATTAGTTTGGTTAAACTTTGTTTGAATCACATATAAATTACGCATGCCAAAAATAATGACTATTTCAAAAAGGCAATGAAGAATAGAAGGTGTTTAATTATTTCATTCAAGTGAGTCTCGAATCTCAACTAAATTTGAGTTTATACCAAGATTTTCATGATGAATTTTTATTTCGGAAAAATTATATAGAAGAATAGAATAAATTAGATTTTTGACGGAACAATTCAATTATAGATTTTTATATGCCTGCTAAAAATTCTATCTTAGCCCCGTTAAATTTTCGGGGTGTAGCGCAGCCCGGTTAGCGCGCTTCGTTCGGGACGAAGAGGTCGGGAGTTCGAATCTCCCCACCCCGACTTTGATCATTTCTATTTTTATTAAAAGGGACCGGAAACTGCTCCGCCCTGATCATGCGATATCCAATACCAGCCTGTCTTCGATGAATCGTTAATCCATTTCTCTTTTACGATCGTTAAGTTTCTAGTCCAACCGGTACCGCTTGCTGTGCCTGTCGTATTGGTACTTTGTTTCAGAACAAACCATCTATAAACCCAATTTCCTTTTCCGGCTACATTCGGATTTGCCTGCACTCCGTTTTGCTGGTAGTCCGGTGTGTTTGGTAATTGCGGCATATTTCCGCCGATTACCGTTGTGGTTGTCGAAAAATCAATACTTAGTTTCGAAGCTACTACATCCTTTAGCCAGGACTCACTTATCGTTCCGCTTCCACTTGATAAATATGTGTTCGTTGCCGTAAATGTTTTTGTGGCTGAACCTGAAGCCAATTCCAAATAATCTGATAAGCCGGTCGTTGGTGTCCCGTCTGTCAAATTGAGCGCTGCGTCTTCCGATAGAGCATAGATCGTAAAATGCGTTACCTGAGCCGAAGCTGTCGTTCCTCCTGCATTTACAGTAGCTGTAAATCCTGAATTTGTATATGTGCCGGTTTGTTCATTCAATTGTAAAAGGGGAAATGTTTTTCCAACCGGTTGTGTTGAAGGAAGTGGAAAACTTATTGTTACAGGCTGACTGAACTGTGTGCCGGAAGGTCCAAATTGACCTGCTGATTGAACTGCAGCAGAAGCGCTCGTAGTTGGAATAGGAATTTGACCTGCCGGTATTGATGCAGCAGTTATTGTCACCGGTGAAGATACCGCACTTGGCGGAACTGAAACAGTTAATGGTTGTGATGATACTGATTGTGTATTAGGAGTGCTAGCCTGACCTCCGGTTGCGGCAGTTATTGGGGCTGAGGCCACTTGTAATTTAGACAATAATATATCAGCGACAATTGCAAAGTTAGCGACTTTATTTATATCTGCTACTTTTGAATCATATCCATACCCTTCTTTATCGGCCACTACAACAAGCGATGGGTCAATATTAGAAGTAGCATCATAACTATATTTTCCTGAATTGTCGGAAAGGATAGTTGATAAAAGTGTTCCGTCGTTTTTTTTGATTTTCACAGTTGCCGCAGCAATTGTGCTTCCACTAGAAGCATCTTTAACATATCCACTTAAAATAAGAGGCTGTAGAGCAGCCGGCGGTGGATTTGGTGTGGGAAGATCCGGTTCAACTCTCGCACTCTCACAACTCAAAATTAATAATGAGCAGCCGAAAAGAAAAAGAAATGAACTAACGGTAAAAATCGAAGAAGATTTATATTTATTCATTTTGCACCTCTAGTGACTTATGATTTATCGAAAACAAATCTTTAAAAGACTTGAATTTAATTTTTCATATAAATTCTAATTCTATTATCGGGGATTCGTGCAATTAATTGAACCGGATTTGATTTAGATGTGCCGCTGAATGATAGTTTTTCATCAATTCCACTCTGTATAAACATCATTTCTTATTGATAAATGAAAAACCAGAAATGTAAAACAGATCCCTCTATTTGGAACCCCACTTCGGAGCGAGAAGCAAAAATCTTAATTTAATTTCAGCAACATCTCTCTCTACATCAAACAGAAAGCATGAATCTTGCGGTGAAACATACCAGTCTAATCAAGAGTAATTTTTACAAAAATTTTCGAGGATTTGATTGAATCCGTTGAGATTGAGGAGTGAATATACTGGAGTTGTGAGTACTGCAGAAAATATTTGAGGCATGATTAAATCAATACTTATAATTCATTCTCATGCTACTAATGGCATCTGTACTTACTATCAGAATTGAACTCCAGTTTTGAAATCGGGAGTAAATTAAATGCGTTTATTAAATTCCTCTATCTACTAAGCTGCGGCAAATTCCGAATTAAGATAATTCTGTATTTCAAATCGATCTGTAATATGCCGATCGGCATTATCAATAAACTGTTCCAATTCCATAAAGAGCCATTGTTTTGATAAATCGTTATCAATTGCGAAAGAAGAAAGCCAGTTTAGTTTATAAATATTTAAGACATTATCAATAAATGCAATTTTTAATGCGTCCTTTATAAACGCTTCGGCTAAAATATGATTTGTAAATTTCGGAGGATTCTCAGTAAGATATTCATTATCTAAAAGTTCATTAACGGCGTTCTCAACAAATCTTCCGTTGAAACCGAGCACTTTAGATAACTCTTTAATTCTTTCCTTCTCAATTTCATTTATAGTTCTGTCTCTCTTTATTAAAATGAGAAGACCTCTCAAATAATTGCTCTTATCAATTGGATTTAAGATCATAATACACCTCTTTTTAATATGAATAAAGTGTTTCAAAAAGTAGAAATGTAAATACGCTCTCGTCTCTGCTAATTTTTAGATCTGTTTGTTAAACTAACACTAAAGAATTAAATATTTTCCCAAAAGACTTTATAACTTCAGTTCATTACTTGGACAAAATCAAAATGAAAATGGTTTCATGGAAAAGAGATAAAATTTTTGGCACCATTTAAATAATAATTATCCATTATAAATTTTTCAATGTTAGACTTATTCCTGCTCAAGAACATTGCGCCAATCTGACGCATAAGACGGATTCGTTTTTTTTCTTTTTCTTCTATCGAACACCTAATGAATAATTTTAATATTTTATATAAGCAAGTTTTGATGTCGATTATAAAGAAGGAGATTTACAAATGTACATTGCATTGTTACTAATTTTATTGGGGTTGTCTCTATTTCTATTTGTTACAGGCGTCCGAAAGGGACAGAAATTAAAAAAATATTTTGGAGTTGTTCTCGCCGTATTAACTCTATTATTCTTTTGGTTTATGGATTTTTGGGGCGAGGCTCTCTGGTTCGAAAATCTCGGCTACGGTACTCCGTTCTGGACGGTTGTAAATTCAAATGGTTTACTTGCAATTGCCGGGGCTTTCATTGGGTTAATTGTAGTATTTCTATTAACGTTGCGAATTTCGAAAAATCATCGAATAATCAGCACACTCTCAAGATTATTAGGTATTGTAATAGGCGGTTATTGGGGCTATTCTCATTGGGAAATAATTCTAAAATATTGGTACGGGGTCAATACCGGTTTAAAAGATCCAATTCTTGGTAAAGATGTTGGTTTTTATCTTTTTTCGTTACCTTTTTATGACTCTCTCATAGAGCTTTTTTTCCTTTTATCTCTAATTTCACTCATTTCATTATTCATTGCTTCATTTGTTCGTTTAACTGAGAATAATATATTGTTTTACATTCCTAAGGAAGGTGAGATAACTTCAAAACGGTTTTACTTCCCTCTCTACTTAAATTCTTTTGTTTTTATTCTGATCATTGCTGCAGAGAGATTTTTAAGCAGATATCATTTAATGTATTCTACAACCGGTGTTGCTTCCGGTATGAGCTGGACCGATGAAAATATTCTTCTTCCCGCTATTACAGTTGTTATAATTATAATGATTTTATTCAGCATTGCTCTTATCGTCCCGAATATAAGAATGAGGCTACAAAAATATTTATTTAAAAAATTTCACATCGTACAGGATCGATCTCATATTGTAGTTCTCGTAGTTACCGGTATCTCGATTCTAATTATTTGGATCCTTGCCTTCGATATTTTACCAAGAGCATTCAATTGGCTTGTAGTTAAACCAAACGAAATAACTTATGAACGCCCTTATATTCAAAATAATATTGAATTTACCCGCTTCGGTTTCGGCTTAAATAAAGTTGAAGAAAAAGAATATCCCATGAACGGGACATTGAATCAAGGGACAATTAATGAAAACCCAAATTTGTTTTCAAATATACGATTGTGGGATTGGAAAGCGCTGGATGCTGTTTATAGACAATTCCAAACGATGCGTCTTTATTATGAATTTACCGATGTTGATGTTGACCGTTATAATATTGATGGAAAAGATAGACAGGTTATGGTTTCGGCACGAGAGATTAATCTTGATAACTTGCCCCAACAAAGTCAGACCTTTGTGAATAAACGGTTTCAATATACACATGGTTACGGTTTAACAATGGCAGGCGTAAGCGAATTTACTCCCGAAGGGTTGCCGCATCTACTAATAAAAGATATTCCCCCGGTAACGGAGTCTAAATCTCTGGAAGTTAAGCAACCGCAAATTTATTTTGGTGAAAGAACTATTACGCCGGTTATTACTAATTCAAAAGTAAAAGAATTTGATTACCCAAGCGGTGAAGAAAACGTTTATACAAATTATGCAGGAACCGGAGGCGTAGAACTTTCAAACTTCTGGAGAAAATTTTTGTACGGCTGGAAGTTTGACGGAACAAACTTTTTATTTTCCGATTACCCGACAAATAAAAGCCGATTTATGTTTCATAGACAAATTACGGAGCGAGTTAAATTGCTGGCACCTTTTCTCCAATTTGACAAAGATCCTTACCTAGTACTCTCAGAGGGAAAATTATATTGGATGATTGACGCTTATACCACTTCCGAATATTTTCCTTACAGCCAACCGTTCTCAACAACAGAAAATATTCAGTATAAAGAAGGAAATAATACACGGGTGCTCACGAATCAAATGAGTGAATACCTTGAAGGAGTGAATTACATTCGCAATTCAGTTAAAGCTGTTATAAATGCTTACGACGGTAAAGTTAATTTTTATATTATGGATACTGAAGACCCCATCATAAAAGTCTGGAACAATATTTTCCCGGATCTTTTTAAGACTAAAAATCAAATGCCGAAAGACCTTTTGACTCATCTAAGGTATCCAATTGATATGCTTCTAACACAGGGAATTGTCTACGAAAAATATCATATGACAGATCCAACTGTTTTCTATAATCAGGAAGACCTTTGGATTCGTGCGACGGATAAATATTACAGTCAAGTACAGCCTGTTGAACCGTATTATATAATGTGGCAGCAGCCTGGTACAACAAAGCAGCAATTTGTATTAATGTGCCCCTTTACTCCCAAGAACAGGCAGGTTCTTATAGGGTGGATTGCCGGTATGTGTGATGCGGAAAATTATGGAAAGTTTGTGGCTTACCAATTCTCAAAAGATAAAATGGTGCTCGGACCCCAGCAGGTTGAATCAAAAATTGATCAGGACAGTTTTCTATCCGGACAACTTACTTTGTGGGATCAGCATGGCTCTAAAGTAATTAGAGGAAATGTCCTTGCAATACCTGTTAATAATACACTTTTTTATGTCGAACCAATCTATCTTCAAGCGGAAACTGCCGCCTATCCCGAACTTCGAATTGTAGTCGTGATGCATGGAGATAATATGAGTTATGCAAAAACTTTTGATGAAGCGCTCAATGGTTTATTTTCTAAGTCACCGGTTATCAAAAATTTATCCCAAACGGAAAACAGTGCACCAATCACGGTGTCTCAACTTCCGGGACAGATTAAAGCGGCAAACGATGCTTTTAATAATTATTTAAAGCTGAATGCCGATAAAAAGTTTTCTGAAGCTGCAAAAGAACTTGAAAAATTACAGCAAGCTCTTCAAACTCTGTCAAATCAATCCGCGGAAAAGAAAAAATGATTCTCCATTAAAATAATCGGCGCGGTTCAAATGAACCGCGCCGATGCTTAATTCGGTTAATTTGATTACTCAGTTCCTCCTTTGATTGTATCCCATGATATTCCGGATTTATTCCCTACTTCATTTATCGTTTTCCGAATTTCTTTAATCGGAGGATATTAGAATCCTTTTACTCCATGAAGCATCAAATTGATGAAATAGAGCAGCTATTTGTATTCTATTGAAATGAGCTTTTATATAAGTGAAAGAGTGAATTTTTCATAAAAATAAAACGTGAGGCAGAGATGAGTAAAAAAACTTTAGGAAAAAAGAAATATTCTCCATCATTTTTCCAAAGAAATAGGAAATTTATTTACACCGTTTCAATTTTTGGAATTATAGTTTTTCTTCTTTTATTAAATAATAGCAAATCGTTATTTGGTCAAGGAGAAAGTGATGGTTCGCTCCCCTCTAATTACGCAGGCTCGATTGGGAATAAACCTGTTGCTTCACCTAATTTTAATTTAACGACAGTCGATGGTAAACATCTTAAACTCTCAGATTACAAAGGGAAAGTAGTTATAGTTGATTTTTGGGCTACCTGGTGCTCTCCGTGTAGAAGAGGTATTCCCGATTTAATTTCGCTAAAAAGAAAGTATGGGCCAAGAGGATTTGAAGTTGTCGGCGTTTCTGTTGATACAGATACAAAAGAAGATGTAATTCCATTCGTACAGCAGAATTGGATTAACTACCCCGTTGTTTATGCCGATACGGATGTTACTGAAAGGTACGGCGGTATCAACTCAATACCAACGTCATTCATTATTGATAAGAATGGAATGATTGTCGCAAGCTTTCAAGGACTAAATTCGATTTCAGTTTATGAGGACTACATTAATAAACTGTTATAGAGATAAATCCTACTGAATTTTGTTTCTTTTACTTTTTGAAAATATTATTGCAACAATTTTTACATTGAATTAAATAATTTTGGAAATACTCAGATAAAAATTAAAATTGTCGCACAGAGCTTTACAACAATTTCATTAACGTTAGAATATAAGATTTTATTCCTCACTAGTTACTTTTTCAATATTAACTTGGTGCTATGTTATGAAGAGTGAGAATTATTCTCACTCTTTCCATTTTACAAAGAGCTTCTTGAAAAATAAAACGATTTAATCAATGACTAATCACAAATAAATATGCCCCGATAACCGGTCCGCGAGGACGGCGTCCTCCTGCTCCTTGAGTTGTGTTTGCAGGTGCAGGTCCGTATTGCGGTTGGAATAAGTAAGCAATATGTTTTAAGGGATCCACAGAAATTGTTTTAGCTCCTGTCATTGTTGTCACCTTTGCAACAACAGTATATTTATCGGGTGAATCCTGATGAACAATCGTGACGCTGCTGTCTCGTCCAGCCGGAATATAAATTAATTTCTCGGATGGATCATATCCTAGTGCATCAACACCATCGCCGTTAGGAATGGTAGCAACTATTTTACCAGTTTCGGCATTAACTACAGCAGAATAATTTCCGCATCCAGAAAAAATCCGATTTGTTTTGCGATCATATGCAATTCCGGTCGGTCCTTCGCATGGAGAAAGGGACCAGGATGTAAGAACTTTCATTTTCTTTGCATCAATTACCTGGATTGTATTTTTGCTTTCGTTATTAACAAAAAGTTTTCCCTTACCGTTGCTCGCTGCTCCTTCCGGTGCATTATCTTCTAATTCTGCTTGTCCGGTAATCGCCCCGGTTTCCGGATCTAGAGCAGTCGCAGTTCCGGGTTTACTGTGATTGGTAAGAATTATCCGGTCTGAAAAATCATCGTACATTATCCCGTCTAACCCTCCGGCGGGAATTTTTATCTTTTTAATTACAGAAAGAGTTTTGAGATTGAACATTGAAACTGTTGAATCTCCGCTGTTAGTTGTAAAGCCGTGATTATATTTTTGTACGAGGGCTATTCCATGAGTGCGGGGGGTCTCGGGAATATCTCCTATCACAGTCCCGTTATTTCCATCTAGGACCATGACGTGAGTGCCGCGAGAAACAAATATTCTACCAGTTCCCGGTTCTGCAGTAAGATAATCAGTGCCCCCTTCACCCCCGATACTATATTTTTTTACCTTAAAGTTCTGTGCATCAATGCTGCCGGTAATAATCGTTCCGATCAGCAAAATAAAAATGAAAAATAAATAATTTTTCATTTTGGTCTCCTTAATTAATCAATTAAATATTATTGATAGTGTCTTTTGAATTATCAGATGTGATGAAAATAACCATAGATTTGATACAATTCCATAAACAGAATAGTTTTTTCAAAGTTAGAAAATTTTCCAAGTAACAATTTTCTCCCATGTTCACCGCTTTTTTATTTAGTTTGGTTTTTGTTGCCGTTTTCTATTGTTTATTACCTTGTAATCAAAAACATTTGAAAGTCCCGTTCTTAAAATATAATCATGTTACTACGATTTCATATTTAAACGCTGAAAGAGTTTTAAACAAGAACAAATAATTCTAACTTCCACTTTTATTTAGTTTCTCATCCATGATTCTCAAAAAATGTTCTATATCAATCGGCTTCATTAAATAATCTTTGGCTCCGTCAGTAAGTAATATTTCAATTTGCCGACTCATAGCATATGCGCTGATAATAATAATCGGTATTTCTGCTGTCTTTGGTTCTGAATGTAAAAGTTTGATTACTTCACTACCGTGCAGATCCTGTAGATTGAGATCGAGCAGTATTAAGTGAGGTGAATAATCAATCGCAAATTGAACCGCATTTTTACCAAATGTATTCGTTATCAATTTAATCGCCGGACGATGGGTTTCTAAAATCTGTACAACTAGTTCTATTTCCGAAAGATCATCTTCGATATACAAAATAGTTTTGACATTCCGCTTACTCTCAACATCAGCTTTTGTTGATCCACCTATTTGTTCGGGGTAATTAGTTTGATTTTCTTTCAGCGACATCGTACTAATTAATTCTGATTTCATTTTATCTGAGTGTTCGGCTTTTTCTTTAGCGACTTTCAATTCTATGTTTGCCTTTTCAAGTTCTTTAGTTCTTTCTTTTACCCTCTCTTCCACAATCTGTTTTTGATTTTCTAATTGCTGGTGAAGATATCGGGCTCTAAGTAAATTTTTTATTCGAAGATCAATTTCTATCAAATCAAACGGTTTTGAGATAAAATCACTTGCGCCTCCGGCAAGCGCTTTTTGTTTAGTCTCCGGTGTTATATCGGCTGTAAGTACTAATATTGGAAAGTAAGTATTGGCTGGAATAAGAGCTTTCAATTGCATCATTACTTCATAACCGCTAATGCTGGGCATCTTCAGATCAAGCAATAGTAAATCCGGTTTTAATTCATCGAATAATTTAAAAACTTGTCTGGGGTCACTTGTTGTAGTATAGTTTGTAAAACCTTTCACATCAAGCAGTCCGGTTAGAACATCAATATTATCCTGTTGATCGTCAACAATTAGTATGCTTGCATTCTTTAGCGTTGAATCAATCATATATTTATCTCCATTTTATTTTCGATAGGTATAAATTGTTTACCGTTACTTATTAACTACATTAAAGATTTCATCCACTGTTTTCAAAAACTCAATAACCTCTAATGGTTTTGTCAAATATTTTCTCGCTCCGGATTCTATCGACTTTTTAATTTCCCTGGGCATTGCATCTGCGCTCAGTATAATCACCGGTATCGCAGCAATATCCGGCTCGGCTTGCAAAAGTTTTAATACTTCACTTCCGTGAATATCTGGCAGATTCAGATCAAGAAGAATTAAATTCGGTTTATACTCCTTAGCCAATTGTACTGCATTTTTCCCATACATTTCTGTTATCAAACGGATAGCCGGGCGATGGGTGTCTATAATCTGCTCAACAAGTTCTATGTTTGAAATATTATCTTCTATATATAAAAGCGTTCCATCTAAAACAGCTTTCTCGGATTCCGGTTTAATTAGAGCCCCTGATTGTTCATACAGTTCAATCTGGCCTTCAATTTGCTTCAATTCAATCCAAAATGTACTTCCTTCCCCCACTATACTTTCAACTCCAATCTTTCCATGCATAGCTTCCATCAATTTTTTAGCAACTACTAATCCAAGTCCTGTCCCTTCAATTTCCGAAATCTCAGATCCAATTCTTTGGAATGGATTAAAAAGTTTATGAATCTCTTCGGGTAGAATACCTTTTCCGGTATCTATTATACTAATCCTAATTTCCTCTTTCCCGTTGATTTCCGCGCACTCTACTTTTACCGATCCTCCAACCCTGTTATACTTTACCGCGTTGTTAACTAAGTTAAGAAGTACCTGCCCTAACTTTTGACGGTCTGCTTTAACAAAGAGATCATTGCATTGTGAATTAATCAATTCAAGTTTAATATCAGTTTTTAAGACGAGCGGACGGATAATGTCCATTGTTTCGAGAATTATTCCGCGCAATTGAACTGGTTCTAATGAAACTGTAACCTTTCCCGCTTCAATTTTTGAGAGATCCAGTACTTCATTTATCAGATCGAGCAGATGCTTTCCGCTTTTCATTATGTGGTCAACCCCTTTTTTATTGGCGGCGTTGAGTTCACCCATATTCATCAATTGTGCAAAACCGAGAATCGAATTCATTGGTGTTCTAAGTTCGTGACTCATACGCGAAAGGAATTCACTCTTTGCAACATTTGCCCGTTCGGCTTCTGCTTTTGCCTTTGAAAGTTCGTTCTCATTTTTTTTCCGTTCTGTAATGTCTTCAATGGCAAGTAGGATTATTCTCGATTTTCCTCCAAGCCCTCTTTCAATTTGACGGGCATTCAATAACATGATGCGTTTACCGATTGTTGAAAAATCATGTTCAACTTCATAATTATCGAATGTTGTTTTTTCCGGAAGGATGGTCTCCAGAAGTTCTCTCAGTTTTGGAATATTCCATTGACGATTTCCAAGATCATAAATCAGTGTTCCAATTGTTTCATCTGCATCTACTTTGAAGAAATCATAGAATGAACGGCTGGCTTTAACTACTCTTAACTCATGATCCAATGCAAGTAAAGGTTCGCGTACAGTGTTGATTAAGTTTTCGGCAAATTCACTCACTTCATCAGCGGATATTTTAATCACCTCAAGTTCTTTGCGGGTTTTTTCTAATCCGGCTTCAATCCTTTTTCGCTCTGTTATATCCTCAATGGCAAGAAGAATAATCTGCTCCTTCTCCGATCCTCTATGAATTTTCCGGGCATTCAGAAGCATAATTCGTTTACCAATTGTAGAAAAATCATGTTCAACTTCATAGTTATCAAAAGTTGTTTTTTCAGGAAGGATGGTCTCCAGAAGTTCTCTCAGTTTAGGTATATTCCATTGCCGATTTCCAAGATCATATATTAGTGTACCGATTGTTTCATCAGTACTTACCTTGAAAAAATCAAAGAACGAGTGGCTGGCTTTTACTACTCTTAATTCTCTATCCAGCAAAAGCAAAGGTTCGCGGACTGTGTTGATTATGTTTTCTGCAAATTCACTCACTTCATCAGCAGTTATTTTAATCACCTCTAGTTCTTTGCGCGTCTTTTCCAGTCCGGATTCGATCCCCTTGCGTTCGGTGATATCTTCAATCGCAAGAAGAATTATTCTCGATTTTCCTCCAAGTCCCCTTTCAATTTGCCTGGCATTCAATAACATGATACGTTTGCCGATTGTTGAAAAATCATGCTCAACTTCATAATTATCGAATGTTGTTTTTTCGGGAAGAATAGTCTCCAGAAGTTCTCTCAGTTTCGGAATATTCCATTGTTGATTTCCCAGATCATATATAAGTGTTCCGATAGTTTCATCTGCATTTACTTTGAAGAAATCATAGAATGAACGGCTGGCTTTAACTACTCTTAATTCTTGATCCAATGCGAGTAAAGGTTCACGTACAGTATTGATTAAATTTTCGGCGAATTCACTTACTTCGTCAGCGGAATTCAAATTAATTTTTGAAAGAGCGGGCTTACTACCTGATTTAATTATTTTTTTATTATTAATCTTTTCCATTGTAACAACCTGTGCTTTTATTGACTCCTGAACTTGAGTGGTTCTCTAAGCACACTACGTTACCCAGAATTAAACAACTCTACAATACACCATAGGGATGAAAAAGGGACTACATCTTTTAGTGATTCAAAAGCACTGATCAAAAACTTCGTATACCTAAAAGGTGCAAAAAATATTTAGAAAAAAACCCAGCCGTAAAAACTGCTTAATTTGCAGCTGGGTTATTTATATTTTGTGTGTGTAATAATTATATAAATAAATCCATCTCAATTCAATCAAGCGAAGGGATGAAAAAAGGATTACTTCTTTGGTGTTAGCTACTATTAAGAAATTACTTTCCATTTACCGAAGTGAAGTGTTCAGCTAATTTGAGTTTTTAAGTTCATTCAAAAGTTCATTTACATTTATAGAAGCGTAAGTAGAAGCATAGTCTGACATGGCATAAGGAATTATCAGATTATCGAAGTGTAACATGGAACCGCAAGAGTAGACAACATTTGGAACGTATCCTTCCCTTTCTTCTTCATTAGGGGTTAACAAAGGTGCTTTGAGTCTGCCAATTTCTTTCGAAGGATTATCAAGTTCGTACAATGAAGCTCCCAATACGTATTCCCTCATTGGTCCCACTCCATGAGTAATTATCAACCATCCTTCATCCGTTTCGATCGGTGAGCCGCAATTTCCGACTTGAACCAATTCCCATGGATATTTTGGTTCTTGAATAATTTTTGCTTCACGCCAAACATTTATAGTATCCGAGAATGCTATAAAATTATTTATTCCATCAATCCTACAAAGCATAGCATATTTACCATTTATCTTTCTTGGAAAGAGTGCCATCCCTTTGTTCTGAGCAATTTCACCATGAATTGGTAATACTTTGAAATAATAGAAATCTTTGGTCTCCAGTAACTTCGGTAAAATGGAAATTCCATCATATGCGGTGTAGGTCGCATAGTAAATTACATCGCCGTTATCGTCTGTGAATTTAACAAAACGTGCATCTTCGATCCCTTTCTTTTCAGTTTCTGAGATCGGAAAAATAACTCTCTCCGAAATAGCTGAATCTACCGAGAATTCAAGTTCGTAATGAGATTTTGCTAACCAAATCATTTGAGTAATAATTAAATCTTTATCTGCCGAAAGCTGATGTGCAATTCTAATTTCTTCGACAGCTCTTTTCAATTCGTCGTAGGTAAAACTCTCTCCCAATTTTTCCAATACCAAAACCGCAAAAATATTATTTCTGAAATCCCCCATCTCAACGAGCTTATTTATAAAAAGCTCTTTGTCGTAATTATTATTTTTTATTTGATCCGCTTCCGATAACATTCTACCGACTGGTTCGATAACCAGATTATCATACCGGTCAATAATGGCAGAACGAAAAACAATAGAAGAAACATGTCCTTCGCCGGTTGCCCTGAAACTAAAAATAACTCTTTTCTCATGCTGTTCTAATCCGGACTGATCGGGAGCTTCAACAATGGACGGATTAAAAAAAGCAGCCGATTCAATTGAATATTCCATAGTGAAATAGGAACCAATAAGTAATTTTCTCGATTGATTAACATCGTCCGTTATTATTCCTAAATATTCCAACAAATGGTTCAGTCTGTTAAAATGTTTTTCAAATATCGCCGAAATATTTCTGTGTCGATTCGAATATCCTTTCAGCAGTTGACCTATTGCAAGGTCTACTTCGTATTCAGGCATAGCCAGAACTTTTCTGATTACATCTATTTTCCTTTCGTCACTAATATCAAGAAAGCGGGCAATCACCCGGCTTGGATCTGGAATAATTTTTATATTTTTTCTTGTTACTGAAATATTCATAATCTACAATCTATTATAGGAATGATTACTTGATCTTTCGAAACAGATCCACATGAGATGACTGGGTTATTTATTCGTCCTTTAATGTTTATAAGGTGTCTAACAAAATTTCCGAATCATTTGACCTTCTATCTGTTTTTATTATCGAGATACAAGACAGCTTGTTTAATCAATTTGATATGAGCGATGATGTTATTTCAGATGAGATTTAATTTTTAAGTTAAGAATTATCGTTGTATTTACTAATCGCACTTCATAAACAATTAGACTCAATACTCTATTTATTAAATCAATGGCGATAATATTGTGGATTGATATTTGATGGGAAGAGAATTTTTAACCTCTCCCATTACTTGATTTTGTAACTGCGTGTCGCGGATGCGGTAACACTTGATAACGGATCTGTTTGGAAATCATTTGCCTCGGCTTTAAGAGAATCATTGACGTACAATTTTAAATTTATTGCTGCCGACGCATTTAAATTTGCCGGGTTGTAACTTCCGGTACAACTTGCCGATAATGTCGCGCTTAATCCTACTTCCACCTGCACCGAGGCATCAAGATTCATCCCCTGTAATTGTGAAGTTCCTCCATTTGCATTTGTATAACTGATTATTGGATTTGCAAAAGTTGAGGAACTTATCATATTGACTACGTAACGGACATTTTTAAAATTTGTTGGTGCGGCTGGATTATTTTTACTATCTGTTAATTTACATGATAGGCATAATAACGCGATTCCAACAATGCAAATAAAATTGATCGGTTTTTTTCCTATTAATTTACGTCTTAAATTTTTTGTTTTCATAGTTCTTGGCTTGAACTGTTATACCGATTAAAATTCCGAAGTAAATTATAAAACTAAATCAATAAACCGCAACTTTACTCTGCCATTATTAAATGGAAAAAATTTTGATGATCAAATTTTTTCAAATATTCCGTGAATAAATAAAAATAGAGAAGATCGGCCAAAGTTTTTTTAAGGGAAGTTCGATCTGATTGAGAGAATGGCGGTCAATTCATATCAGACCGAAAATGATAAGGCTACAAAAATCAGTTAGTCTTTCTATCTCCTTTACTCAACAAAAGATGTAGTTCTTTTTTCGTTCTTTTGCTCTATTAAAAGTGAGATCATTTATTCGTACTATTTCTCAATAAAAATGCGGTTTTCTTCATAAAGTTTTTGCTGCAATTATTAAACGAGCGTTTTATTAGAAAAGTATTATAAATATTTTGAAAATGTATTACATAACTAAAAAAAGATTGATTTAGTTGCGCAGTGAGCATGATGTAAAAACAAAAGATTGGAACGGAGGATCAAAATGAAAAAGATAACGATATTAATCGCGGTATTTTCTCTTCTTCTTATTTTAAATACCGGTTGCGGGACAATGATGTATTCGGTTTCCAATTACGATGAGCCGAGAAATTCATTTTCGGAATTGGACATATACGGTCAATGGATCAATGTACCGGAACTGGGGAATGTTTGGCGACCAAATGTGGGAAACGACTGGAGTCCATACGATAACGGTCAGTGGGAATTAACCGATAGAGGTTGGATGTGGTTTTCGGATGAACCTTACGGCTGGATAGTATATCATTACGGATCGTGGGCATTCACCGATTTCGACGGCTGGGTTTGGTCACCAGGATATGAATGGTCCCCTTCGCGAGTGAACTGGATTACTCAGGACGATTACATTGGATGGGCACCGATTCCGCCGAATGGCTGGAATCTTCCCACAGCATACGATAATAACGGAAGCAGGGTTTGGAGGATTGTTCATACTAAGGATTTTGATAATCGTGAGATAAATAAATACCGTGTTTCAAACAGCACACTCAAGAATAGACGTGATTGGAAAATGAACAACTCACCTAATCCGGATAATATTAGACATGCAACCGGAAGAAATATTGCTCCGGTTAATACCCAGACCGAAAATGTTCGGGGAGGCAAGCGAGATTTAACTAGAGTGAAAATAATAGAACGTAATCACCAGAACGACACTCCTACAAAACCAAGGGATAATCAAATTAATGTTCCTCCTCCGTCTGTAGAGAAGAATTATCCGCAACAACCCGTACCACCATCCAACAGGTCTAATGATGGCGAAAGAAATAGGAATAACCCGCCTCAAAATGTTCCTCCAACCAAATCAAAAGACGATAAGGTTGAACCAAAACACCAGGACGAAAAACCAATATTAAATCCGAATGAACAGGAGAGAAAACCGGTAGACCGTAAAAAAGTAGTGATTCCGGAATCGCGTCCACCCGTGATTATAAATAACGATGCCGTACGAACCAAGACACGGGTTATTTTGAAAGAGGATACGGTGAGAACCACAAGACCGGTTATGATAAATGACGAGGCAAGAAAAATTAAAGAGCCTGTTATAAAGACGGAGAAGAAACAGATTGAGAAAAATGATTTGAAAAAGCAAAAACAAGATGAAAATAAGTTGAACCGGAGAGATGATAAAAAGATAATTCGTGAAGGAAAAGAAAAGAAAACAGATGAATCTGAAAAAAAATAATAATCAGACTTACTAAATTCTTATCGATTTTTCTGCATCTGTTAATTAAGGCTTGAGTTTTGAAAATGGAGAAGAATTTGCACTAAAATTTTTTCATCTTTGGCATGATTTGATTACACATTTCTAAATACTCATCTTCAGCTTTTTCAATATTGCTGAAAGTCTTCTTGGTGTGTATGACTTGATAATTAAATAGAAAATACTTTTTATATACACAGAAACAATTACGTTCTTTATTTTGCCTCAGACTGAGTGATGTTTTTCTGAATTTACGTTTTTTAATCCGCTCACATTCACCACAAATTTTTATTTTATCCGATAACTCTATACCGAATATTTTTATAATTTTCATAACAAATCTTGAATATTATTAATTAACCGCCAAATGGAATCTACTTACTAATATATGAATTCACAATAGCTAACATATTCAATAAGAGGATTTTCTAAACCTCATCCAATACCAAGGAGTAGACTAAAAATGTAGAACTCTTTATTCATCCATTAGGACTTTCAATCACTCGTAGTTTGAGATGGGGTTCTGAAGATGGGCAAGGTTCCATTTAATTCGATGTAAAACAATAGTTAGTATGACAGGTTTAATCATTCTAATACCCTCTCACAGCGACCTTCTCCAAATCCGCCTTGATCATTATCTAATCAATTCTTCAAATTGATTTTTAGACTCTCGTCCTAATTCTCTTTTTGCTTTTGAAGCATCTCCGATCAATAAATCAATCTCTGCAGTTTACAGTAATTCAGATTAATCTCTATTATAATATCGCCGAGTTTAACTTTACATTTTTCCATCGGTATTGTATGAGTTTCGCCCATAGCTTAGAAATAACCTTCGGAATTACCTTGCTTAGAACTAAGTTTTACTACTCCTTATAAATGATTAGTCCCTCTTCAAACTTGAGGAACCCCACAATAATTCGTACATACAAACTGCACTTAAATACTGTAGATCGTGAAATATAATTCATTCGCTAATACCGATTTTTTTCTACAGTGAGAATCAAGGATTCGTTGCAGTCGGTTTTTTTATTAGCTAATGAATCAAGATCGAAACTTTTTGAACGAGACGTCCTAGAAAAGTCGTAGATTTTCTAATAATGTGAAACCTTGTTAACAACTCATTCGATATCCTCATTTTATATCGTCTAGCTTGATATTTTATAAATTATTATGTATTGTAGTTAAGAATGATTCCTATTTAATAATAATTATCTATGAATAAAGAAAAACACAAAATTGACTTAAAAAATAGCCAACTAAAGGTTACGCCTCAGAGAATGGCAGTACTTGATGCTCTGAACGATTTACAGAATCATCCTGCTGCAGATAAAATCACAGAGTACGTGCTTAAACATCATCCTAATATCGCTGTTGGAACAATCTATAAAACATTGGAAACATTTGTTGAGAAAGGATTGGTCAAAAAAGTAAAGACTGAAAAAGATGTAATGCGTTATGATGCGGTACTTGAAAAACATCATCATTTATATTGCGAAAACACAGAACGTATCGAAGATTTTTTTGATGATGAGCTGATTAGTTTGCTTGAAAAATATTTTTCGAAGAAGAAGATACCCAACTTCAAAGTAAAGGATATAAAGCTTCAGATCATTGGCACTTTTAAGAACAATAAAATGTAATCGAACAAGTTTTTTGAATTCGTAGGTATTGTGTAAATATATTAAAGTCATTAATAAATGTGTGATTGAGAAAGTTGATCCTACAAAACTATTCGCTGAAATTAAACCAACGCGCCGTCCGCAATCAATGGGCGGTGATAACAAAAAAACATTAGATCAATAAACGAATAAGTTAGAGGAGAACAAATATGAATGAAGAAAGCAAATGCCCCGTAACGGGCAAGTCCGGTACGACTTCTGCCGGTAGAGGGACATCGAATAGTGATTGGTGGCCCAACCGATTAAATCTGGGAATACTTCATCAGCATGCGCCAGCTTCCAATCCGATGGGTCCCGGCTTTAATTACGCAGCGGAATTTAAAAAACTTGATCTGGCCGCATTGAAGAAAGATCTTTATGCTTTAATGACAGACTCGCAAGATTGGTGGCCCGCCGATTGGGGACATTACGGCGGTCTTTTTATCCGCATGGCATGGCATAGTGCTGGTACCTACCGCACAGCCGACGGACGCGGCGGAGGCGGTAACGGCAATCAGCGTTTTGCACCTGTTAACAGCTGGCCCGATAACATCAATTTGGACAAAGCACGTCGCCTGCTATGGCCTGTTAAACAAAAGTATGGTAATAAAATTTCATGGGCTGACCTGATGATCATGGCAGGGAACTGCGCATTAGAGTCGATGGGATTTAAGACCTTCGGCTTCGGCGGTGGCCGGGAAGATATATGGCAGCCCCAAGAGGACATTTACTGGGGCAACGAAAATACTTGGCTGGGTGATAAACGATATAGCGGTGACCGCGAACTTGAAAATCCTTTAGCCGCTGTGCAGATGGGACTTATCTATGTGAACCCCGAAGGCCCGAACGGTAATCCCGACCCTGTCGCTTCCGGACGCGATGTACGTGAAACATTCGCCCGTATGGCTATGAATGACGAAGAAACTGTTGCTCTCACAGCAGGGGGACATACATTTGGAAAAACGCACGGCGCGGGCGACCCGAAATTCGTGGGACCAGAACCGGAAGCTGCACCTATCGAACAGCAGGGATTAGGCTGGATAAATAAATTTGAGACTGGTAAGGGAGTACATACAACATCCAGTGGTATAGAAGGAGCATGGAAACCGAATCCTACAAAATGGGATATGGGCTATTTCGACATCCTTTTCGGATATGAGTGGGAGCTGGTTAAAAGTCCTGCTGGTGCATGGCAATGGATGGCTAAAGATGTAAAGGAAGAACACATGATTCCTGATGCTCACGATCCCGCGAAAAAAAACAGACCGATGATGACTACTGCAGATTTATCATTGCGATTCGATCCGATCTACGAACCAATTTCACGCCGCTACCACAAAGATCCTAAAGCATTCGCAGATGCATTCGCGAGAGCATGGTTTAAATTGACTCACCGTGACATGGGACCTAAAGCACGTTATCTCGGTCCAGAAGTTCCGGCAGAAGATTTAATTTGGCAGGACCCGGTTCCTACTATCGATCATCCAGTGATAGATGCAAAAGATATCGCAGATCTCAAAATCAAGATTTTGTCTTCCGGATTATCAATCGCAGAACTGGTATCTACGGCATGGTCTTCGGCTTCTACTTTCCGTGGCTCGGACAAGCGCGGTGGCGCTAACGGTGCACGGATTCGATTAGTACCGCAAAAGGATTGGAAAGCTAACCAGCCTGCACAACTTGCCAAAGTTCTTGGAATCCTCGAAAGCATTCAGAAAACTTTCAATAATTCTAAGAAGGACGGCAAGAAAGTCTCAATTGCTGATCTGATTGTTTTAGCTGGTTGTGCGGCAGTTGAAGCAGCAGCTAAGGATGCCGGGCAAGTTGTCGTCGTTCCATTCACTCCGGGACGCACGGATGCCTCGCAAGACCAGACTGATATCGAGTCATTTTCTGTTCTGGAACCTGAGGCCGACGGTTTCCGCAATTACCAAAAAACGGCATACACCGTTCCGGCTGAAGAAATGCTGGTGGACAAAGCACAACTACTTACATTGAGTGCACCGGAGATGACTGTGCTAGTTGGCGGAATGAGGGTATTAGGCACCAATGCTGATCAATCGAAACTCGGTGTGTTTACAAAACAAATTGGGAAACTAACCAACGACTTTTTTGTTAACCTGCTCGATATGAACATTGTGTGGAAACCATCGTCAGATCTAGGCGAAACTTTTGAAGGACGCGATCGTAAGACGGGCGAACTCAAATGGTCTGGAACCCGAGTGGATCTTGTTTTCGGATCGAATTCGCAGCTGCGTGCTCTGGCGGAGGTTTATGCTCAGGATGATGCAAAAGAGAAGTTTGTGCGTGACTTCGTCGGTGCCTGGAATAAAGTAATGAACCTTGACCGCTTCGACGTCATCTGAGTGTAACAAACATGTCAATATCAATTTTTGGCTTGACTTAAAAAAACATTGAACTAACAACCGGTATCAGCGGACTGTAAAACACCGCCGCTGAACCGGTACGTTCGATCTTTATAAATTTTATTTAAATCAATTATATATATTGATTAAGATGATGAAGCGTCCTAAAAATGACGGGATCTTCACTTGGACGGAATTGAGAACCGTAAAACATTCTGCTTAGGAACTAAATAGATAAATTCTGATAGTCGATCTATTTTAAGTATTGCGGAAAATAATGAGAAACTAAAAGAACTGAATCCTTTTATAAAGAAAAAAGGTCACCGGAACGGGTGACCTTTTTAGATTTATTCAACATGTATTAAGCTGATTTGATCTATACAAAATATGCTTGATGACATGCGTAAAGAGCAAGACCAATAACCGCCAATATGAAGAACAAAAAGATTGATGCGCTTATCTTTTTCATTTTATCATCTCTTCCCTTTGAGTTATCTAATATTTTGAATTATTTAACTAGTATCATTTTCTTTATCGCGACAAAATTGCCCGCGGTTATTCTATAAATATAAGTTCCGCTTGATACTTTGCTTCCAGCATTATCTATCCCACTCCATTCCACCGAATGATTACCTGACAACATTTCTGTATTTACTAATGATCTTACCTCACGTCCAAGCATATCGTAAACTTTTATGCTCACGAATGAATTTTGTGGAAGTGAATAGGTAATTCTTGTTGATGGATTAAACGGATTCGGATAATTCTGAGATAACTCAAATTGAGTTGGGATAACTTCTTGATCCTCTACAGCCGTAGCACCGCTTGTCTTAAATGACCCCGGTGTAGAATAACTGGAAATTGAACCGTTATCTGTCTTCGATAATACTCTCCAATAATATGTAGCGTTTGATTCTAATCCGGTTATCTGTATAGCGGTCTCATTTAAATTTGTTTTACTGACTGTACTGCTAAAATCCGCATTCTTGGAATATTGCAGATCGTATTTCAAATGTGATTCGCTCTGAACAGGAATATTCCATGTTAAAAATGCAGTGGTTTTATTAATCGGCTGTAAGTAGTTAGGACTGATAACAAGAGGAACTACTGATGAAGATCCGGCGGCGGTTGAAAAATTGGCGACCATTGACCAGGGTGATTCAACTGAAATATTTCCAGTTAATCTCGATTTAACTTGCCAGTAATAAGTAGCACCGGCTGTCAATGTTTTAATATTATTTGCTATCGCTGAAGTAGTTGCCGAGACCCAGCTTCCTTCCGCATGTGAACCATGATTCAACATACCGGTTCCATCCACGCTTGAGCTGGTTGCTATTTTAACCATAAAGTCTAATGGCTGATTTGAATAAGCTGTCCAGTTTAAAGTAATAGCCGCCATTGTCCCATCAACAATAGCGCCGCCAACCGGCCATGAAGGTATTGGTGTTGTTGCGGCTCCACTTGCAGTCGATGCAATTATAAAACTTCCGTTTGAAGACCAACCCGATGGTGAAGCCCCATCAGAATTTACGCTTGACCGAACATTCCAAGTATAACTTTCACCAGGAATTAATGAAGCAGGCAATTCCTTAAATAAATCTTGAGACCAATCGGTAAGCGTTGTTGTAGTGTTGGTGCTTACCCGGGTTATTTTTACATTAAAGAATAATCCGGTTTTATCTTCACCTAAATACCAATATAAAGTCGGTGGATTTGAATATACAGTTGCATTATTAACGGGCCACGATGGAGTAGGTATTATAGCTACAGTTGCTGTTCTGGTATACATTTCAAAAGTAGCGGCAGTTGACCAATTTGAGTATGAGGAACCTGATACTGATCTCACCCTCCAATGATATGTAGATCCAGCCGTTAAAGAAGATCCAAGTTTTTTAAATGTTTTTCCTGCTGCTACTGCTACGAGATTTGATTCGTCAAAAGATACAGCTGATGGTTTCACTTCTATTTCATAAGTTATTGTTGGTTCGTTTCCTTCAATGAACCAAAAGAGTGTTGGAGGATTTGCATAAACTAATCCGTCTTCAGCCGGGTCTGTTGGATAAGATGGAGTAGGAGTTGGTGGACCCACTGCAGTAAAACCAGCAGATCTTGCGGAGTAAGAAATTATTACACTGCCATTAGAATTAGTGGATCTAACCTGAACTTTATAAGTCTTACCCTGAACTAACGGTAAAGTGTAATACGTTTTATCCGTGTTAATTGGACTAGCCCAAGAAGTTCCGTTATCATCAGATATATAAAGATCATATTTCAAACCTGAAGAATAAGGTAAAGGATACCATGAGATATATGCTGAAGTTGCACCCGGAGTTATTGCATTTAGTGTCGGCACAACCTTATTAACAGTAGTAAATATATAATATTTTTCGAGAGGTGGTGTCGGATAGATAACAGACCCGTTTTTAGTCCTCCAATAATATTGAGTACCATTTGCAAGTTGGTCTTTCCCCGATAGAGTTCCTGTCAAATCAGCAATTGAAAAATTGTAGCTTGTAACTGCAGTCAAAGATTTACTCAAAATAATGTCCGAAAAACTAGCATCGGTTGAAATTTCTATATTCCCGGTGACACTCGATGTAAATGTAAAATTAGGAAGAACACTTACCCCAACTGCGTAAATCCCCGGAATTAAATTTTTACCAAACCATGGGTCAAAATCTACTTTTGAAGGATCATTAATTTTTGCTTGAATTTGAATTAAAGTAACAGTACCCCAGTAATTATCTTCAGCGTTCACACCAGTGGTGGTACCCTGGATTTCAAGTGCAAGAGTAGCAAGTAGATCACATGAATGGATAGCAATATTCGAAAGACCTGTAAGAATTCTTATAGCGTAAAAGCTCCCGAAAACATCATTAAATGTAAATCCCGTAATCGTTACGTTACTAGAGCTAATTATTATTCCCGGAGAACCAGGATTAACAATTGCCCCGTTTCCATTTATAGTTAACGGTTTATCAATGGTAAAGTTCGAAAAACTTCCACCGCTAAGATTAACTGTTCCACCGATTGGTGCTGCGTCTAGAGCATCTGAAAGCGAACCTCCGCTGTTAAGTTCAATAATTGTTGCAGCATTAAATCCGGTTATCGTAACGGGGTTAGCTATTAAGATAAATTTAGTTACAGTAGGGGTTCCAGTACCTGTGATGGTTAGAGGTGATTTATTTACAGTTACTGTTTCGGTATATGTTCCTGCAGCAACGTTAACTGCGCCAGAGGTTGAAGCTAATAATATTCCATCCTGAATTTTTGAACCGGCGGAAGTAGTTTGATTAACATAGGTTGTTGGAGCTGTTATTCCGCCTGATGTAACACCAAGTACCGCCCCGTTTGTAAGAGTAAAACTTGTTGCTGTAGGATTGCCGGTACCAATGAGTGTTAGAGATTTGTTTATTGTTACTGCTTCAGCGTAAGCTCCTGTAGCAACTTGTATCACATCACCAGAATTGGCCGCATTAATAGCCGCTTGTATGGTATTATAATCGTAGATTGGACCTGTCCCAACCGTCCTGATGCCCGGAAAAGTTCGCCTTACAAGTAAAGTTGAACTTGTAGATCCAACAACACGATTGAACCAAATATCCAAAAGGTTATTGGTGAAAGTTCCATTCACGGTAGCCGTATTTTCTACACTATATTCGTTTTTTAATCTTACTGCCCAATAGTGATCTGAAAAACTACAGCCAGTTACAGTCAGAAGCTCATTTGCACTTTTCAAATTATATGCTGTGTACATTGAGAGTCCGGTACGTTCAATATTGGAGGCACCGGATCCGTTATTGGTGAAAGTGGAGTTTGTAACCTGTACATATGGTACGGTGGCATCATCAAAATTCACAAATTGCAATCCGACTTTTTGCCAAGCGTCCGGTGATTCGTTTGAATAACCATTATCTGTGAAGGTTGAATTTATCACTGTTCCTGAAAGAACTGTTTTTCCGATGTAAGCACCAATAAATTTGTTGTTTGTCAGAGTAACATTATCCAAATTTAAGTTGTTAACAGTTGTGGTTAATGGATCAGCACCAGGCCAATTTTCAGATAAATAAAGAGCCACTTGACAGTTTCTAGCGATGACATTCTGC
Source organism: Ignavibacteriales bacterium (assembly GCA_026390795.1). NCBI lineage: Bacteria > Pseudomonadati > Ignavibacteriota > Ignavibacteria > Ignavibacteriales > Ignavibacteriales bacterium. Next base: position 21,569 of record JAPLFG010000001.1, on the reverse strand, counting down.
ATTGAAAGTGAATTGATATTAATTGCACTTCCTGCATAGATACCGTTATTTGCGTCGTTACCCTCAATTATCAAGTCCTGAAAGCTGAAACTTTTTCCAGTCGCTGATAAGGTTATTATCCTTGATGCAGTTGATGTAATAATTGTTGTTGGGTTTGAAGATGGTCCCGCTCCAATAAAGGTAAGTGATTTGTCAACAGTCAGCGTCGAAGCGCCATTGTTGTATGTTCCAGCCGCGATCTGGATGATATCACCATCCACAGCTGCAGTAATTGCAGCTTGAATTGTTGCGTAACTGCTAGGTACGTTTCTAGTAGTTTGCGCAAAACTCACACTCGTTATTACGAACATGAGAAATGCTAAAACAGTTAATTTGTTTTTCATTAAGCACCCTCTTATGCTGTTAAGAAATATTTAAAGCTCGGCTGTTTTGTTACTTGATGGCTGGAAATAAATGGCTGGTCGTGATGAAAACAAATGCCTGGAAATAACTTTTCAGTTTTCCGATCATTTGTTAAAAAGATAAAATTAAGTTAGTTCGGCTGGAACCGATGTGAACATATAAATCTAAATTTGAATAGTCAAGAAAATATTATTAAAAGATTAATCATTCACACCTTATGTCTGAATATATCTCTGCAAAATTATTTGAGATTTGGTTATTATTTGGGCAATATTATCCATCATTTAAAAGTGTCCGATAAAGTGAAGTTTTTAACTTTATTTATTACAATAGCTTTATTTTTTCCCAGATTTTTAATAACCCAGATTTACTTAATCGGTCAATAATAAAAGCGAAGTCAATTATATCCTTTGAATTCTTTATCATCGCCGCAATATCATACAAATGTTTTTGGCTCTTACCTTCATCATAAAATTCAATCTTCTTAATTATAACATATTCGGGTGGGGCAATAAATAATTTTTTACCTAATAATATTATTTCTTTTTTATTATTCATCGCCCAAATCTGGAACTCATCATTCCCAATTAAATAAATATCTGCCTTAAAACCGGTTTCATGATGAATTAAATTAAAATGTCCATTTGCAGGACGTACCAACTCAGCTTTGATTACGGTAACTGGTGGGCAATAGAATTCGCCGATAGGAAATGCTTTAATAAAGTTATCTACTTGCGCTTGGCTCAATGATATTACTAAATCAATATCATGTGTTAATCTTGGATCACCATAAACAATAGATGCCACTGATCCCGTAATGAAAAAATCTATATTATTGTCCAGTAATTTTTCAGTAAAGAGACCGAATAGATTAAGATCTTGCATTTAAAAATATTTCCTTTACTTTCTCTTGAATTTGTTGCTCAGTCAGATTGGGATTTACCATTTTTAAACCGATGATTTTTAATTCTCTAGCGAGAAAATATAATTTTAAAGACTCGATTAATTTTTGTTCGGAGTTGGTGTTAAAATTATTTTCTGTTTTCATGAAAGCAGTTTTCATATAATCCTATAGAAAAAATAGATAATCACATTACATTTTTAATTATTCTAATACCCTGTTTACGACAATGTATATTTTTTATTCTTTCCCATGAGTAAGTATAAAATAATAAGTGAAAAGTAAAAAAATACTTAATCATATATACGGAATGATAAAGACTCCGTCATTCTGCATTCAGAAACAACCACTTAGAATCTAGTTCATTTTTTTTATTCAAATGGAATATATCGAAAAATGATTTTATAAATCATGCCAAATTTGAAAAAATCAGTAGAATAAGAATTAGCGTATATATTTTACCGATATTTATCCTCATCTAATATCTTTTGGAACAACAGTGATTGTATTTATGTATTTCACTTTTTTATCCGATAATGAAATAATCTTCAGATTATATTCACCCGGAATTTCATTGATATTAAAATTCGATTCAATAATTCCTTTTTCATCAGAAATAATTTTTTCAAGAATAGATAGGAAATTAGTTTTATAAATCTTGTTGATCCATAAAATTTGGACGGAAGAATAAAGCAGAAAATGTAATGTACTTTATGAAGCTAAAATAATTCTATTGAAAAATTCTCGAAACAATTAGTACTGAAAGTTCTGCTGTAATTCCCATAATAATTGTTGCAGTCGAAAATACTTTCAAACTAACATCAACTTCTAGATCGGAAAATTTTGTAACAACCCAGAAATAGCTATCATTAGCGTGAGACGCTATCATAGACCCAGCTCCCATTGATAGAACGGTATATAACGGGCTATTACCGGCAGATAAATTTAATTCCATTAATAACGGTGAAATTAATGAAGCCGCTGTTACAATCGCGACTGTAGAAGAGCCTTGTGCAGTCTTTAATGCCGCTGCAACAAAAAATGGTAATAGCAATCCTAGTCCCGCCGATGAAAGTGAACTGCCGATTACATTTCCGATTCCGGAGGCTTTAAGAACAGCGCCAAATGTTCCACCCGCTGCAGTTATTAGCAATATGACACCGGCATTTTTAATTCCTTCATTAAAAATGTGATCAAGGGTTTCCCGTGTAAACTTTGGGAATAAAATTAAGCTTGAGATCAATCCTAAAAGTAAGGCAATTACCGGATCACCAATAAATGAAATTAGGTCAAAAAATATTCCGCTTGGGACCATGCCTGGGAAAAGAACTAAAATTGATTTAGCGGAGATTAGTAAAATCGGAAGAAATATTGGTATAAATGAAATCAAAGGACTTGGTAGATTTACAATTATATCCTCTTGAAAAGTGTCCTCCATTGTGTCAACAGAACGTGACTGATATTTTTTACCAATAAATTTTACCCAAAAATAGCCGGATGCTGCTGAAACTAATGCTATCAATAATCCAAATAGAATAACTTTTCCAAGATTAACTCCAATTATCCCGGATGCTGCTGTTGCACCGGGATGCGGAGGAATTAAACAATGAACTGAGAACAAGCTAACTCCAAGAACAGCACCCATTACCGACATTGGTGAAAATGTTCGCTTGGCAATAGATTTATTTAATGGGCTTAAAACTACAAATCCGGAATCGCAAAAAATCGGTATGCCGAAAATAAATCCGGTTATCGCCATAGCAAGAGGAGCTCTTTTATCACCTACAATCTTTAGGATGTATCCTGCAAGGCTATAAGCCGCACCGTTTTTCTCTAACACAGCGCCAAGTGTTGTACCAAAAACTATTACTAATCCAATTGAAGCCAGAGTGTTTCCAAATCCTTCTTTCATTATTACAACAATTTTATCAAGCGGAATACTTGCAACAATTCCAACGCCGATACTTGCTGCAATCAAAACATAGAATGCATTGAGTTTAACTTTTGCCGTAAAGTAAATGATAAAAACAATACTCATTAGAAATGCAAAAAGAAGGATCGATTCGTGAGACATAAAGAGAAATCCTATTTGGTTTCTAATTTGGAATGAACGACTTGTTTAATATCCTTCTTAATTGTATAAATTGATTTTGGATCGGATCTATCCCAAGCTATTCCTTGTCCGGTGTTATTAATCGGGACAGTATCAACCAATTCCAAAACAGACCCAACTTCCGGAAGTTTTAACACATAGAGTTCCGGTGCATCATGGCCTGTACAGTATAGATAACCATCCGGTCCCCATGAACCACCAGAGTTACTCATCACACCGAATTTTTTCAGCACTTCATCTGGGAAAACCCATGACTCCAATGGTTGCCAATTATCATCAAATTTAATAAGTGTTGTCCATCTTACATCTGTCTTTGTTTCTTCTTTCCATTTGTTGTAATGAGAGAAAACTACCCACCAATAATTTTGATATCTATCTATCCAGGTACATGAACCCCAATTAATTCCAAAGCTGTGTGAATTAATATGTTTAAGAGTTTTCGCATCCCAAATTTCCACCGAGCTTGTCATTGGAATTGCCGGATAATTAGAATGAGCACAATATAATTTGTCCTTATAGATCACACCGCTATCAAGATGAATAATCTTACCCTTTTCATTTTGCTGCCATTTATTAATATTCTTTCCGGTTTTCTTATCATACTTTGCAATTTCTTGAGTACCGATCACATAAATATTATTATGATCAACTGCCACGGCCTGCCGTGCTTCGGCAAAATCAAATTTCCTTACCTCTGTAAATTTTCTTCCTTCACTTAGCAATAAGTACCCAGTAAATAGACCAAATGATATAATTACAAATGAAATAAAAACTATTTTCTTCATGGTTTTTCCTCAATGATTCATTTTTTGTTCAATTCAATTCCAAAAATGGCCGCCTCTTGAAGCATGTCTTTTACATCGTTAACTAGAGGGAAATCTACACCTGCTTCCAGTAATGTTTTCAATTCATCTTTAGATTTCGCGTAATAATAATTTACACTTATTCCGTGTTTTTTTAATGTACTAACATAATTAGTGATATCAGAAAATGCTTCAGCAGTAAGCTGAATAGAATTGGCTTTTACTTCAATCGCCCCTTTCACATAATCATCCGTAGAGTTTCCTCTTTCCATATAACATATTTTTATCTTCGGATTAATCATTTTTACGGCTTTCATTTCTTCATCGCCACAAGCAATAATAGAATTGAAGATGCAACCTGATTCCGTAATAATGCGTGCAACTTTCTCTGCCGCTAAGACACCCCCCTTTATATGAATATTCATCCAAATATTTTTAGGGATGATTTGTAATACTTCTTCGAAAGTAGGAATTTTTTCACCTTTAAATTTAACGTCTTTCCAACCTCCGGCATCGAGCAATTTAATTTCTGCCAATGTTAGCTGATCAATTTTCCCCTTTCCATTTGTTGTTCTATCAACTGTCGCATCGTGGATAATTACTAATTCATTGTCTTTAGTTGCTCGTACATCGAATTCAATCATATGCGCACCTAGATTTACAGCTTCAGTAATTGCGGCAAGCGTATTTTCAGGATGAGTTTCGGAAGCACCGCGGTGCGCACAAATTCCTCTTAAGGGTAATTCTTGCGATTTAACAATTGAGGTAAAAAGTATAAAGCAAATAAAGAACTGGATAATCTTTTTCATTTACATTCCTTTATTCTTGAGGTTTTACATTCCATACAAATAAAGCCAGTATCATAGATACAACAGAGGCGCCAATCCAAAAGTAAAAAGCATTATCAAAACTGTAAACGGCTTTGTTATTCACCATTACTTTAGTGCTGTCAATTAGAAAACCACTAATCCAATCTTGGGTAGCTGCCCCGATGTAGCTGAACATTCCGATAAGACCTTTTACTGTTCCGGCAGTAGCTTTTGGAGTAATATCGATAGCTATTAACCCGGAAAGAAATACAATTAATCCGCCGACACCAAAGCCAAACATTCCCATAGCTATTGTATCGAGCCAGACATGTCCGGGTGGAACCATAAAAAGCATCACCACACCGCTGGTTTGAATAATTCCATAAAATAGCGTAGGGATATTTCTTCTAGAGTTAAATAGCTTATCAGAAAGAAAACCAGAAAATGATGCACCTATAAAACCCATGATTGGGTATGCACCCATGATAAAGCTAGAATTCATTAGCTCATAATTTTTTGATTCTTGTAAATATAATATTGCCCAGTTATTTATCGCATATCTTGTAACATACATGAGTGCGCTGCTTAATCCGAGAATCCATACATAAGGATTTTTCAGCACCATCCTCTGAAGTTTTCCGACATTTTCTTGTATCGGCTTTCCCGCAGAATAATCTTGTTTATAATCCGCAACATGGGGCAAGCCGTATGTCTGAGGTCTATCTGCCAAGGTATGATAAAGAACAAAAGCAACAAAAAGACATATGATGCCGGGACCAACGAACCCGGCTCTCCATCCAAAAGTACTGACCAAAAACGCGGTACCAACAAACGTCAAGCCCTCGCCGATATTGTGAGCACCCGCCCATATACCATATCTTGTGCCTCTCTCTTTATTACTATACCATTGACAAATTGAAACAACACTTGGCGCCGAGCCGATTGACTGAAACCATCCATTTATGCCCCATAGTATTACGAACCCGACAAAAAGATTTGTAAAACCAAAAACTATATTCACAATTGCCGAAATAAAAAGAGAGAAAGACATAAAACGTTTTATATTCGCCCGATCAGACAGCATTCCATTAGCAAACTTTCCAACTGCATAGACATATAATAGCACTGAACCTATAATACCCATCTCAGAAATATTAAGAACACCAGCATCTAAAATCGGTTTTTTTGCTACTGAAAGACCAAGCCTGCATGTATAGAAGAATCCATAACCAAGTATTAATGAAATGAAAACACTCCATCGCTTTGATTCATATATCTTTTTTATCTGATTTTCATCATCAAGTAAAGGTTTATCTTGACCAGTTTTAAAGAACGAAATGATTCTATTCAACATCACGAACCTCTGCATAATTACAATATAATTGTTGAACACTTTATTTAGAGATAAAATGACTCTCGTAGTTCTGTTTGTACCCGTTCACTCACACACTTAAATATGCAAGAGGCATTTCTGCCTCTTGCATTGGAGTAGAGTACGAGGAGAGGAAAATTATAATTCAAAACGGAAGCCAGCAATTCCACTTATACCAAATTCATATGTCTGTTCCAATCTGGAGAAATCCTTTGTCGGGTCTCCATATCTTTCTACTTCTTTTTGGTTTGTAAGATTATTTAGCTGAACAAAGAAATTGAGGTTGGAGAAAATTCTCTGACTTGCAGAAATATCTAACCTGAACTCTTCAGCAAACCAAAAATCGTTTAATTCATTAGTCCCAACAGAATTGAGAAGAGGAGCGCGGGCAATAGTTGTAACAGTAACCGATAGACCGATTTCCGGATTATCGTAAAAAAGCGCAAGATTTGTTATGTATTTCGGATTTCCGGTTAAAGGCATTTCTCTTGATTCAAAATTAGCCTTTGAGTGTGTGTATGTAAAATTGAAATAAATACCGAATGGTTTTAAAAAATCGATATCAATGAAGCTGAACCTTTGGTTGAATGCAACCTCAAAACCGTACACATCAGCATTACCGCCGTTCATCGGCTGGGTTACTTTATACAGGTCAGCATTATAAGTTTCCGACGTAGTTGAACTAGTCAATAAGTCCTCAATCCTCTTATAGAAAATACCGGCACTTAACAATCCAAGATTATTTGTATAACTTTCAAATAATAAATCCACACTTTTTGAGTGAGCCGGTTTTAATTCAGGGTTACTTTTGGAAATCGTTTTTGCGTTGTCATCAACAATGAATTGCGGAACAAGATTGGTATAATTCGGTCGGCTTAATCCCGTTGTTAGGGCTAACCGTAAATTCATATTATCGGTAAAACGATAAGTAAAATGTAATGACGGTAAAACATCAGAATAGGAACTTTCTTGATTTAGTTTTGAATATGAAGTGTAGCCCGTATTTGTATTCTCAAATCTGAAACCAATCAACGATGATAATTGATCCGTCCATTTAACATTCGACATAGCGAAACCGGCAATTATTGTTTCAGTTGCATCATAATCATTAGCCGGGTATGTTGGATCCTCGACAGCCGGTTTAAAAGGTAAAGTGCTTACAATGGGATCATTCCACTTTATATTTACGTATGGGAATGTCCCGCCGACAACTGGAATTGTTTGTCCTGATAAAACTGAAAAATTAGCTCTGTGTCTCTCCATACTTCTTGTCTTGGCGGTTACTTTGCCACCCAATTTTAGAATATTGGATTTATCAAGAAATGTATATGGAATTTGAACATTAAATTTTCCACCTTTATCTCCGTCAACTGTTAGAAAATCATCATGACGTAATCTTGTTACCTTCGCAGGAGCTAAACCCGGATATGATTCCAAGCCGGTGATAAACATCAATTGATCATTCGACCAACCGGTATATGGATTAGTTCTATTATAAGTCCAATATGTTCTATCGGGAAGTCTTTCTCTTGATTGTATCCAGAATCCCGTATAATCAAGTTTAATATTACCAATATTATGCTCTCCTCCGAGTTGAACAGAGGCAAGCCTCTGATCTTCAGTCCTGTTTCTTGTTTCTCTTTCTTCTGATTTTGTAGGAATATTGTTTACGTTTTGTCTGCGGACTTCTTGATCAACGTACCCGTTATAATTAAATGATAATCTCAGTCTGTTATCTTGGTCAAACTGGTAATCTGTTGCAACATTAACACCATATCTGTCTCTCTTTACATCATAATCAGTCCATTTACTATATTGTAAAAGAGTCGTTTGATCGTTTAGAAACCGATACTCTCTTAGTATAGAACCTATATTGGTGACATAGTAGTTTGCAGCAGCTAAAAGACCAAATTTGTTATCAAAAAATCTTTGGCCATATATGGCAGAATAATTTTGAATATCTTTTCGCCCCCAAGCATTGAATTCTGATTTTTGCTGGTTTAGACCCCCGCTTAAAACAAATTTATAGAATGGTTTTTCAGGAGCATCTTTTAGAATAAAATCAATAGATCCGCCAATGGCATCACCATCGATTTCGGGCGTTAATGCTTTAGTAACTACTATTTGTTCCATCATATTTGCAGAGACAAGATCGAGACCAACCCCACGTCCGGCTCCATCACTCGCAGCACCCGTCGGTGCCGGAATTCTAACACCATTGAGTGTAACAGAATTGTATTGCTGTGGAATTCCACGTATCTGGACCATTTCTCCTTCGCCCTGATCATGGGTTATTGAAATACTCGGTATTCTCTGCAATGCTTCGGCTGCGTTTCTATCCGGAAACTTGCTGATCTGCTCGGATGACACAACATTTTTAATATTCACCGATTCTTTTTGTTCATTAAGTGATTTTGCCTGTCCGCGGGTCAAAGTCCCATATACTGAAATTTCCTGCATTTCTTGCATACTCTCTTTCAATTCAAATTCTACGGTCACACTCTTGGCAGAAATCACATTAACACTTATTATTTGTTTCTCATAGCCTAAAAACGACGCAATAATTTTGTATTGACCTACGGGGACACCAGAAATAACAAATCTACCCTCTTTGTCCGCAGCTGTTCCAATTTGAGTTCCTTCAATACGAATATTTGCACTGGGCAATGAAGATTTTGAAGTAGATTCAATTACACGGCCCATAATCTTTCCCGTTCCTTGTGCGAATTGATTTTCAGGAATTATTATTAGGACCAGTAGAAATGCTATCCACAATCCCTTCAAATAATTCCACTTCTTGTTAAAAGTAAAATTTGAATACATCCGTTCCTCCTCGTTTGTGTTAATTATTTAATTACACCATTGATTATTAATTGCTATAGTATTTAGAATCTATTAATGCACAATAATTACTTTATCAGCGTCAGCTGATCAAGAATATTATCATCAATATCAAACGCTGTAAATGTGAGCTTATTGCCATTGACGGAAACAAAACAATAATTATAGTCTTTCAGAAGACCGTCTATTTTTTTGGGTACAGTTTTTTCCTTTTTGCTCATCACACCTCCGCCGCCCGCGGTAACAATGTAATTGACATCATTCACAAGACCTCTTTCGTAACCATGAGTATGACCGGCAAAATTGAAATCCACATTATATTTCTCAAACAGCGGAACAAGATTTTCTTTACAATCAATAGATCTATCTTGAGAGCCTAACACATAACTGGGTACATGAGCAACCACGAATAACCAGGTTGCTTCTTGTGCTTCTTTTGAAGCGAGTTGTTCTTCAATCCATTTTAATTGTCCGCTCCCCTCTTTAAAATCGGTATATACTGTTTTATCAGGATAGGCGGCACGCGGATTATCAATAAAAATGAAAAAGCAATTTGAATATTTGAATGAGTAGTAGTTTTCGTGATCAGAATTCGGGTATGAGAAATTTTCATAAAAATACGGTGAATTCATTTCATGATTACCAATAGCGGAATAAAATGATTTCTCTTTTAATATTCCCGAAAGGGGTTCAAAAAATTCTGTGTCCCAATCTTTACGCAGACCTCGTTGAACAACATCTCCGCAGCTTACGATAAAATCAAAGTCGTGCTTCGTAAATTGATTAATTATTTCTTTGTGGCGTAAGAAATTTAGTTGATTATCTCCATAAACAATAAAGTTGAATGGTGTGTTTTTAAGCGGAGCTGTTTTGAAAGAATACCAATCCGTACTGGAATTACCTGATAAAACTCGATAGTAGTACTTAGCCCCCGAATTCAAATTCTTTAGAGTTAATTCATGAATACTTCTTAACACGGTGTCTTTAACCGTCCATTGTGCTTCTTGATTTATTCCATATTCCACTTTCGAAATATTGTTGGAACTAGTATTCCATCTTATAACCGCACTATCAGCGAGAACACTCTGTAAATAAGGTCCACGAATAATTGCCGGTTCATTTTTTTGCGGTTCGATATTATAACGATTAAATACAATTATATCATCGAAAAATGCACTAAGATTGGCAATAGTAGTGAAGCCGATTTTCCCTTTCTCAAACTGGTTATCTTTTACCTGGAACACTAACTGATCATTTAAATAAACTTTTATAGAGTCTTCTTCTGCACAGATTATTACAGAATATTTACAGGATTGTAATTCATACCCCGTTATTTTTTCTATCTCAATATTTTTCCCAGATACTCGTTTATCAAGTAGTAACGATTGCTGTTTGAACGACAAAATGAAGCGGTAATAATTTTCTGCGTTTTGATACCGGAAGAGAATTCCTACATAATCGTCATCTGTATTAATGAAGTTTGTTCTAACTATATAGTCTTTCCAATTACTATCACCGTTTACTATATGAGTACCCAATAATTCATTTTTCGATCCTATTTCAGTTGTTTGACTTAGAAATCCTTTTTCAATACGCCAATTTGAATTAGCCCCTGGAATATCATCTACAATTTCCCATTCTGAAAGGTTATTAGAGTCGAATCTATCTTGCCAAACTATTTGATTGGAGATTGAGTCACTTTGAACTTGTTGTTGATTATCTCTTTGTAAAACGTAAGCGGCAGATTGTGAATAACATGTAAAAATAATGCTGACCAATAGTAAAGTTCTCAACACTTTCAGATACATCATTAATCCCATAAATTGAGCTTCCCTTAGGTCTTTGACGAGATCCTGTTCGAAAAATTATTTTTCTAAGCAGCCGAAAACTTTTAATAGTAACAACTGCATAGCCGTATTTCTTCAGAAAATGTAGAGTAATTATCTTCATATGTAACAAATACTATACCCAAAAAGATTTTAAGTATTTCTTTGAAATCGTTTATTTTTCAAGCTATTCATTTTTTACAATGCCCACATTATGGGGAATCCCACGGCGTTGTGGGAGTTGAGTGGGAATAATTGATGCTCACCTAGTAGTGTTTTTGAAATGGAGTGCGGTTTCTTTTATATACGAATGGTATTCCTTAGGTAGATTTTTTTGGAGTGCGGCTTCATTTTCCGTTTGAAATTTTTCTCGTACGTTTAAGATATATCCTTCGATCTTCTGAATTATTGCAGGTTTCTGCTTATTATTATTATTGGGTCCAATAATAAGTTGTGCTGCATTACCTACATCGAATGTTGCGGAACATAATGCTTTAAGGCACATTCCTTTCAAATGATGAGATAAAGTGTGAGAACCTTTTTTAAATCCCAGTTCTTCTTCGCTTATGTCCATTCTGAAAAAATTATTTCGCAAAATTTCCAATTTCCTCAACTCATCTTGATTGAATAGTCCATTGTTAATCTGTTGTACCCGATCGATCTGAACTTTTTTTTCTTCCTTCTTAAGTATCGGAAAATATTTTTCTGTAATAAATTCATTACCTTCAACACGGGCATTTTCATATGAGACTTCAATCAGAATTTTTAATTCCCCAATATTGCCTTCCTTATAATCAAGGTCCAAAAGATGGTTTTTAACAACTTGTGTAAGATTTATTGCTGTATTATTCTTTTGATTAAATCTATTTAGAAAATATTCGGCAATCATCAATATATCACTCTTTCGATCCCTCAAAGGAGGAATCTCAATTCTATTGAAACTACCGCCAATTCTTCTAAAAAGATCTTTTCTGAATAATCCTTCCTTTACATATTGTTCCAAATTAATATGTGTCGCAAACAAAAATCGTAAATCTGAATGGATTTCTCTTGACTTTCCAGCTGCTGGATGAAAACTTAATCCGTCAACAACTCGAAGGATTTGAGCTTGTGTTTCAAGCGGCAAAGCCTCAACGTCATCAATTAACAATGTTCCGCCTTCACAAGACTCTAAAATCCCATTTTGACCTTCTTTATCTATTCCAGCGATTCCATGCCCAAATCCATAACCGAATAATTTTCCCATTACAATCATAGGGTCGGCAGCAGAAAATTCAGCAGCTTCAAATGTCAGAAATGGTTTTTCAGAACGAGAACTGAGAGAATGCAAAACGAAAGCTAAAGCACTTTTACCAACTCCCGATTCTCCATAAATACAAATCGGAAGGTTCATCTGACTTTGTGGGACAATCTGTCTAAGAACTCTTAAAAACTGAGGACTATTTCCTATTAATTTTTCGTTTCGAATCTTCTTCAGGATTGGATATTCTTTTTCATACGATTTTATTTTCTCTTCTAATATCACATCAGTTTCAATTTCAAACTCGTGGTGCAAATATGCTGAAAGTTCTTTTTTTGTTTCGGCCAACTTTGCATTGACAGATTCTAATTCTATTACAGTTTGGTTTATTTTTTTATCTTTTACATCCAATTCATCGGCAAGATTTTTAACACCATACGATAGAATGTTTATTTCTTCTATGGAACTATTAATATTGCCAACAGAATAATCAGCCTTGCCAATTTTTAAAAGTGCAACACTCAAGGCTGTCAATGGTTTAGCTATCCATCTTGCTATAAAAAAGGAAAAAAATACAACCCCAATAGAAATACCGATTGCGATGAAGATCATCTCCTTTTTTGTTTTGGTATTTATTTCATCTAAATTCTTAGCGAGGGTTTGAGAGTTATCAAGAAATTTTTTAAGAGATGTTCCGACAGAAACTGCTCCAAAAATTCCATATTTTGAATATGGGCCGCTTGAATAAAATATTGGTGCGTACGTCCGTGTTCGGATTATCCCCTCGTTCTCATTATAAACCCCCATGGACTTCATTGTTGTGATTGCAGTTTCCCCTCTTCGAACCCGCTCAAGTATTGAACTCATCGGTTCATTATTATTAATATCTCTTAATTTCCAATCCATATGCAATAGATTTATCGGAATAATTCCCATTTCATATTTCCAACTTGGCGTAGACTGCGATAATTTTTCTACTTCCTGGCCATCTTTATTAAGCCCTTTAATATCCCATAATTTTTGATGTGCAATAATCCAACCTTCATCATCAACAAGATAATTGTAACTGCCAATTTTATATCTTTTTACTAAAGAATCTTCAGAAATTGCGTTGTAATCAACAAAGTCTAGCATATGAACATAGTTCAATGCCAGCATTAGGATTCCCTTAAATTTTCCGTCTTTATCTTTTAATTTTTTACAAAATCTAATAACTCCATCAAATGATTTTTTTTGCACAAGTTGTTCGTATCTGCTTATATACCAACTTGTCAGATGAGTTACATAAATATCACCGGCGAAATTTTTAGCATCATCGAAATATGTCTCAGATAAATAAGTTGTGTTATTTTTATCTCGTACATTTTTTAGCAAATAATCCGGCACAATTTCATTTTGGGAAATCTTAATTTTTTCATTCCCGTTTTGATCAATCAGCACAATTTCTTTATAAAGAGGTATGCTCTTGTCCAAATGATTAACCCATCGTAAATTATTATTATCGAAGAGTTGAAAAGATCTAGGGGTAAAGGCTACACTTGAAAGATCTTGCAGATCCGATTCACATGAGTATAAAAAGTCTGAGACTCTTTTAGATAAATTTTGTGCATAGGACTTATAAATTTGAGTTGTTTGCTCTTTAAAAGTAGATTCAATTGATTTATTAGATAGTTCTTTTGATGTATTTAGACTGGAGATCGACTGAAATATTAGGATTATTATCGGTATTAATGAAAATGAGGCAAGAACTACAAGCATTACTTTAAAAATACTGAAGCCTGAATTGAATGGTTTCATTAAAATATTGGTGAGAAATCTATTTTTCTTCGATGAATTAAGATTCAATTTGAATTCCAGGAATACAATACAAACCTAATTATTCTACTAACTAATACCAAAGGCAGATCATATAATAAATTCCGAGTAAAGAATCGAGGTCGTATTGATTTTGTAATTCTAAAAACATCTTAACCAATTGGAAATAAAATTTAATTATTATTAGTTCAGAAGCAATAATTAAATGGCATCACAAAGGATTCTGATTATACTCAAGTTGAAAGTGTAAAAGTTGAAGAGGAAGACCGTTCATACTGAAGGAACCGACAACTAAGGATGAACGGATAAGTAAAAAAAAAGTCGCTCCGAAAAGCGACTTGTGAAATTTTGGATAAAACAAAAAAGTAGAGTATATACTTTGTTGATATTTATCTTTATCTAATATCTTTTGGGACGACAGTTATTGTATTTATGTATTTCACTTTTTTATCCGATAATGAAATAATCTTCAGATTATATTCACCCGGAATTTCATTGATATTAAAATTCGATTCAATAATTCCTTTTTCATTAGGAATAATTTTTTCAAGAACTACTTTGTCATTCAACAGCACTTGAAAACTTTGATCACTTTTAAATCCTCTCCCCTCAACATTAATTTTTCCACCATTAAATAGATATGTTAGACCGGAGGAGGAAGATTGATGTGAAATTCTGAAATAGGGTTCTTTTAAACTATTGTAATATACTGGTTTGATCTTTTTCAATGAACTACTAATATCTTTTCCATAACAAATGATGTCAGTAATTTTTTTATTTTTGAGTACGATTCCCTCAATCGTTTTTTTCTCTGCAATCAAGCGGGTAATCAGAGTATTCTTATTAAAATCGCCGTAGCCCTTATCAATTGAAACGATAACGTTCGGTTTCTCACGGTCTTTTTTCAGATTACGATAAACTATTTCTCCACCCGATATTTTTAGACTTTTAAGATTATTCTCCTCATCATAGTCAATATTAGTTATGACACCACCTTTAACAGTTAATGTCCAGCAATCATCACATTTGTTTAAAGAATCAATTGACTTCCGATCTAAAGATTTTTGTTTTCCGGTTGAAAGCGAATACATCTCCGGTAAATCAATTGGACCGGCAAATCTTGTAGGAAGAGTATCAATTGCCCGCGGCGGATTCCAGAATTTCATTTTCCACAAACCTCTTCCATATGAAGAAACATACGCCTCATGTTCATTTCTAAAAAAGATAGAAGTAATATTTGGAATTCTTTCGCTTCCAGGAAACCTTTGCCAGTTTAACCCGTTATCAATCGTGTAAATTATTCCGTTCTGTTCTGTACCAACAAATATCTTTTGCGGATTGAAAGGGTTGAATTCAATTATCCTGGCCTGAGTACTTCCATTCGTTTTTCTAAAGACAAATTTATCAGCATCCGTAATTGCAGTTGTCAAATTTTCATCAACCAGCCAATTGAGTCCGCCGTCAGAAGTATACTTCATTTTATTATCACTTATATCAGCCATAATAAGATGATACGGATCAGCCGGATTAACCCCAAGAGTATTTAAGCCGCAGACAAAACCTTCACCATAGTAACCCAAAGATCCAAAACCATTTACATCCGCGTCAACTATAGCAGGGTTTTCGGTATTTACTCCATCAATTTTAATTAGTCCCCTTTTCGTCTCTCCATCAGGGAGGATATCAGATTTTTTTATCCCCTGGTAAACAACAAACGCATCGCCGCTCTTCGCAATTTTAGGAATACCATTTAAATCATTTTCAATACGCGCTATGTTGCTCCATGTAGTTAGGTATTGCCTTGAGTAATTATTGGTGAAGAAAAGATTTCTATCTCCATACTGTATGTATTTATAATTATCACACAAAAAAGGAGCTCCGAGTGTTTCAGCAGGGCAATTATAAAATTCGTAAGAATTTTGAAGATGTCTTTCACTTTCTATATTGAAACATTCTCCACATGCTACATAGGTTACGATAGTACCCTCTTCATTATCAATATATCTTGATACATTCATTAAAAATCCTTCGCAACAATCATGGAACGGCCACGTTCTGCCTGAATCGGCTGATGCCCAAATATAATTGTCCTGTGTGCCGAAATATAAATCCATATGCGGGTAAGGTTCTTGCTGAACAAACTGCCCGGTAAGATCGTAGATTTGAAGTGCGTTTAAACCATTGACAAAACTACCGGTGGAATTTTTGGTAAATGTGCTGGCGAGTTTCCATGATACACCATTATTAGTTGTGAGATGAACACCTCCGTCCGATGCCAACATCAATGGGAATCCTAATTGAGGATCGGTAATTAATTCACTTGGATCGGGATGATCAACAGAAACCGGCTGCCATGGCGAAGAAAAATTAAACGAATCCTGGTTGTAAACAAAACACATTTTTGAGTATAGACTTGTACCATTACTATAGTATAAGTTAAAAACTTCATTATTCTCATACGATTCTATTGCTGATTTAATAAAAGATGGCCGGCATGCTCGCGGGATTTCCGGAATCTCCATTTGAGACCAATCTATTCCACTATTCAAAGAGTAATGTAAACGACCTACGTACTCCGTATAAAATATATATTCCGGATTGTAAGGAGAATGAGTAAATCCATGTGTTACCCATACATTACGACTATGGCTGCAAGACACTTTACGCTCCCAATTACGACCGCCATCACTAGAACGAATAATCCATACATCTGAAGCAGCAAGTAATCGATTATTCGGCAATGGTAGAACCGACCAGATACGATCCTGGGATCTTTCGACATTCATTACATCAAATCTGGGAATAATTAATTCCCAAGATTCTCCCTTATCAATACTTTTGGCTATTCCGCAAAATGTTCCCACGTAAATATTATTACTTGAATCAAAAGAGATCCCATAAGCGCTATATTTCTCGTAGGGATTGGGAGAATTAAACCGTACATCATTTATTGGAATATTCAAAGTTGACTTGCGCCAAGAATTACCACCGTTGTTACTAATCCAAATTCCTCCTCCATTTTCAATCTTTGTATCAGCTCGTGCAGTTGCAATTACTATAGTTGAATCATATGGTAAATATTTAACATCCATCACGTAAATTGTCGGTAATCCATCTAAGTGCCACCAACTTATACCTCCGTCATTTGTCTTAAATAATCCTCCCGATTCCGACGCGGCGATTATTTTTTTGTTATTAAAAGTACTAACAGTTAGAGAAGTAACTCGTCCGTGACAATCAATTCCCGGCTGTATCTCAGTCACTCTATCGAGAGAGTAAGTGCTTCTTTGAATTGTTTCATGAACCGGTGAACATGCTATGAGAGTCAAAACAAAAAGCGGGATTAAAAAGATTTGATAGTTTTTCATATAACTCCTTTTATATAGAAATGAATAAATTTTCTAAAAAGGATTATCGAAAAATTGAAACGCAGTAAGAGTCTTAGCATATCATGCTAATAACCATCAAGTAAAATAGAACAAGAAATTATTCTGTATTAATAAAGGTAAAAAAGTGGATTTTTATTTGATTACAATATACCGAAAATGATTTAATAAATCTTGGTTGATCCGTAAAATATGGACGGGATAATAAAGCAGAAAATGCAATTTAATTTCTTAATTATTTTTGATTGGAGTTAATAGAAAATTATTCTTGGAATTGTTAGTAGCACTTTCCATATAATCTTTTTTTATAATAAATAGTTCTCACAACAAGTTTAGATATTCTAATACCCTCTCACAGCAACCTTTTCCAAATCCGCCTTGATCATTAATTTTACCAATTCTTCAAATTTAACTTTGGACTCCCATCCCAATTCTTTCTTTGCTTTCGAAGCATCACCTATCAGCAGATCAACTTCTGTAGGTCTGTAATACTTCGGATCAATCTCAATGATAACATCCCCGGTTTTCACTTTACATTGTTCCATCTTTACTTTACTGCTTATATTACTTTCACTAATTGATCCAATAATTCCGGATTCTTTTTCTCCGCTCCCTTTCCATACTATCTCAATCCCAATTTCTCTGAATGTCAACTCGCAGAATTCACGTATTGTATGAGTCTCTCCGGTTGCGAGAACAAAATCTTCAGCGATGTTTTGCTGTAGAATTCTCCACATCCCCTCACAATATTCCGGAGCGTAACCCCAATCTCTTTTTGAGTCCAAATTTCCCAAACTTACACTTTTCTGATAACCAAGAAATATTCTTGAAGCGGCACGTGTAATTTTCCGAGTTACAAATGTCTCGCCCCGGCGCGGTGATTCATGATTAAATAAAATACCGTTGCATGCGAATAAATTATATGCCTCTCTATAATTCTTAACTATCCAGTAGCCGTATAACTTTGCGACACCATATGGAGAACGCGGATAAAATGGAGTTGTTTCCTTTTGGGGAATCTCCTGTACTTTACCGTATAACTCGGAGGTTGAAGCCTGGTAAAATTTTGTCTGCTTTCCTAAACCGACCTCCCGGATTGCGTCTAAAAATCTTAATGTACCAAGGGCGTCAACCTGGGCTGTATAGTCCGGAATCTCAAACGAAACTTTTACATGACTTTGCGCGGCAAGGTTATAGATCTCATCCGGTTCGACAAAATTTAGGAGGCGGTTCAAATTGCTGGTGTCAACCAGATCTCCATGGTGAAGAAATAGTTTTTTATCGAGTATCTCTGGATTATTATAGAGATGATCAATTCTTCCAGTATTAAAAGAACTGCTTCTTCTAATAATACCATGGACCTCGTAACCCTTTTCAAGCAGAATTTCAGTCAAATAACTTCCGTCCTGTCCCGTAATACCTGTGATTAATGCTTTTTTCATAGTTCAATGAGAAATGTTAAATGATAAATTATAAATTAATTTTGAATGGTATAAATTATTTATTTTGGGAAGATTTTGAATATATCGATCCCAATATTTTTTTTAATTCTTCAGATTCCAGTAATATTACTTTTGATTCACTTGAATTATAACCAATTTTTTCAATAATTCTTATCCAGTAATTTGTTTCTCTGATCTCTTTTAATGCAATATTTATTTTATTGATGAAATCCGGTTTTGAAACGGCTCCCTGAGCTTCTTCATAGTTGGCGCTAGTCGATGTAGCTGATTTTATAAGTTGGTATTTTATAATCTCATATTCTTTTGCTTTTGGTAATTTTCTACAATATTCTATAACGTTCACAGCAAAATCAAATAATCTTTGACCTAATCCTGTATCCATGAGTCAATGGTAAATTTACAATGATAAATGATAAATTATTTTTTATATTTTTAATAGGACCACACAATTTCCAATTAACAATTTATAATTTATAATTATTTACAAACCATTCGTATGTTTTTTTCAAGCCCTCTTCGAGTGAGGTCGAATGTTTCCATCCGAAGTTATGCAGACGCGTTACATCGAGAAGTTTTTTTGGAGTCCCATCCGGTTTAGAGGAGTCATATTTTATCTCGCCTTTATACCCGACTATTTTTTGGATCAGTCCGGCGAGATCAGAAATGGTCAGGTCTTCACCGGTACCTACGTTTATATGTGTTAGATTATTGTCATACAAATCGCTAGCGTTAATTTTATCCATAAGAAATAACACCGCACAGGCGAGATCATCCACAAATAGAAATTCACGGTAAGGTTTCCCGGTTCCCCAGATCTCAACTGAATCTGAATTATTCAATTTCGCCTCATGAAACTTCCGCATCAGCGCGGGAAGTACGTGAGAGGTCTCTAAATTAAAATTATCGTAATAACCGTAAAGATTTGTCGGCATGACGGAGATAAAATTGGAGCCGTATTGTTTATAATAACTTTCACAAAGTTTAATTCCGGCAATCTTGGCAATGGCGTATGGTTCGTTTGTGTATTCAAGATAATCGGAAAGAAGATATTCCTCTTTTAACGGCTGCGGAGCTAACTTAGGGTAAATACAGGAACTGCCGAGAAAAATTAATTTCTCAACCCCGTTTTGATACGCTGAATTAATAATATTCGACTCGATCATCAAATTGTCGTAAAGAAATTCAGCGCGGTATTTATTATTTGCTAATATGCCTCCGACCTTTGCCGCGGCGAGAATAACGTAATCCGGTTTTTCTTTTTGAAATAAATCTTCAACCTTCGATTGATTTTTGAGATCCAGTTCATCGATTGTACGCATGAGAAAATTTTTATGTCCGGTACTTTGCAAGCGCCTGTGAATTGAAGAACCAACCATCCCTTTGTGACCCGCAATGTAGATCTTTTTATTATTATCCATGAGCAATTATAAAGTAATAAGTGAAAAGTAAAAAATGAAAAAAATCTTAATCATCGATACGGAATGATAAAACTTCGTCAATCAGTATTCAGAATCAACCACTAAGAATATAGTTCATTCATTTATTCAAATGGAATATATTGAAAATTGATTTTATAAATCAGATTTGCTCAAAATAAATGAATAAAATTGAGGAGGACAGATTTAAGTATGGGTTACGAGGGATGACTAAATTGCATCTTCAGGTAGAACGGTAATAGGAATGCATCCTGAAAGTTGCGGCTTTATAATCCGGAAACGGGAAACGGCTGGTCAATTCTCCTTATGCCGCTTTTTTCTCCTCAGGTTCACCGTTTAGCTTATTTCCGTAATGAAAACCTAAATCGTTCTCAAAACCGACCGGCGCCGACTTCATCAGTATTGCCATTAATACAATAAACAAACTGACGTAAATAAATAATCCCGATAGAAACATGATATCTCTCACTATTGTTGCCTCTATACTATTATCAATTTTCAAGCCAGAGAGTTTTTTTACGATCTGCCAGCCAGATCATTAAAATTACAAGGGATATAGCTTGACAAGTCAATTATCGAAAGGAAAAGGAAATAGTTTAATCCATTGATTCTCCTTCAAAAATGTAACAAATACATGTAATTACTGTTATCCGCGGGATTCGAAGGGCGGGATACAAGTATAAAATTAGAGCTGACTCCGTCTATTTTATTAATAGTTAATGCAAGGGATCGACAATAAAAAATATTTTTTTGGTCAATATTGTGCAAGTGGGGAGAAAAATCAATTGAGAATTAAGAATTGAGAATGGCAAATTAAGAATTAAGTGGGCTTCCCCAAATGGTAGAAACAGAATTGAAGTAAAAAAAAATGATGGAAAGAAGAAAAGATGTCAGACCGGGCGGAGTCGAGGTCAAGTAGGCTGCTCACATGCCGGAGATAAAGATGCGGGATAACTTTGAGAATAAAAACTAAAGTCGTAATATTATTATAGATGAGTAAATAACATGTGAACGTGAATCGTGAAAAGTGAAACGGAAGTTAAGTGGGCTTCCCCCAAATGGTAGAAACAGAATTGAAGTAAAAAAAAATGATGGAAAGAAGAAAAGATGTCAGACCGAGCGGAGTCGAGGTCAAGAAAGAATTGAGATAATTATGAGAATA